>JASJCF010000087.1 GCA_030066265.1 Acidimicrobiia bacterium
CCGGGCACGGGTGGCGCGAGTTGGACCGAGGCGAGCTGGGACCGGTAGGTGGCCTCGACCGACCGCCCGATCGGGGGCAGTCGCTGAGCCGTTCGGAAGACCCTCTCTGCTGCGCGTGGTGGCAGCCGTTTGAGGAATCGTTCAGCGAATGCGGTCAGGTCCACGGCGTTGCCTCGTTGTCTGTCGTTCGGTCCCCAGTGGTGACGCTGCGATCGTCGGGACTCCTCATCGTGATCGATCGAGCCGCTTGTAGATTCGCCGGTTCGCCTGGTGGATCTCGAGGAATGTCTCATAGCCCCGATCGTGCACGGCACGATGAGCCGGGTCGGGCCGGATGGAATGCGCGATCGGCACCAGGTCGGGGATGTCGAGCCAATCGATGCGCCCGAGACTGGCCAGGGCCAGGAGTCCGGCGCCACGCACGTTCACCCAGATCGGCTCGGCTGCTTGCTGGATGGTCCTGTCGAGCACATCAGCGAAGATCTGGGCCCACAGATCCGACCGTGCCCCGCCGCCGACCATCGTGATGTTGTCGAGGCGCGCCTTGGTGAACCGCTCGACGTAGTGATGGAGCCATCGAGTGTTGTAAGCAACTCCTTCGAACACGGCTCGGGCCATGTGCTCGCGTCCCGTTTCGAGAGATTGGTTGAAGAAACCGGCACGTAGGGACGAATCGTCGGCAGGCGTGCGCTCTCCGAACAACCACGGGGTGAAGATGACCCCACCACTTCCCGGCAGTGCCTCCAGGGCCGTCTGGGCGAGACGTTCGTAGATCTCTGACTCGGCCACGTCCGGGAACAGCGCACCCCCGAACCAGTCCAGACAGGCGCCCGCGGTCTCTTGCTCGTTCGTGACGAGGTACCGGCCTGGGACTGCGGCGGGGAGCGAACCGATGCTGTGCGTGATGTCCGTCTTCTTGTAGGGCACGTGGCAAGCGAGCCACGACGAGGTGCCGACATAGAGATGCGTCGCCAAGTCGCTGACGGCTCCAGAGCCGATCGCAGCCGTGTGCAGGTCAGGCGTGCCGGTCAGCACCGGGATCCCCGCTGGGACCCCGAGCGATTCGGCGGCATCGTCTTCGAGCCCACCGAGCACCTCGGTTGCGGGCAGGAGGGGAGGGAGCTGGCCGGCCTCGAGCCCGGCGATGGCGAGCAATTGACTGTCGTAGGTGACGGCGTTGGGGTCGCGGTTGTCGGTGACCCAGTGCAGGGCGATCGAGTCGAAGGACGCTGCGACCTTTCCCGTGAGGCGGAGGTTGATGTAGTCCTTTGGCTCCAGGAACACGGTCGTCGCCGCGTACACGTCGGGCCGTTCATGCCGCAGGTAGAGGATGTGACCGATCGGGTCCTTGCCGGACCTGGTGGGGGCACCGCCCGTGAGCCGGACCCAGCGGATGACCTTGCGCGGGTCGTAGCCCTGGTAGCGGACCGGTCCCCCGATGAGCTCGGGCATGTAGGGAGCTCCCCGGTGATCCATCCAGATGATGGCGTTCGCCACGGGATGACCGTCTTCCCCGATCGGCACCGTGCCCGACCACTGTCCCGTACACGAGACGGCTGCCACTTCGGTTGGTGGGACCGGGGCCTCCTCGAGGACTCGGCGGGTGGCTCGGCCGATCGCTTGCCACCATTCCGCGGGGTCTTGCTCTGCCCCCCCGTCCGGGCTCAAATGGAGGCCGACGGGCTCGAAGTGCGGAGAGACGACTTCTCCGCGGCTCGACACCAGGGCGACCTTGGGCCCGCTCGTTCCGAGATCGATGGCGAGAACGTAGTCCGTCACGCTATCGGCAACATACTCGAAGCGGGGAGGTGCCTGCGGGCGAGGTGTTCGGGAGGGTCATTCGTCCATGTAGGCGTAGCGGATCCAACCCCGCCGTCGGAGCTGACGGTGGATGTACCCGATGTGGGTCTGCTCGATGGCATCGTGGAACGCTTGCGTTTGGAACTCGCCGGCCTGTCGGTATCTCCAGTAGGCCCGCAACTCGGGGATCGAGGCGCTCCAGCGAATGATGTTCACGACGATCGCGTAGAGGACGAGGTCCCACTGGCCGAGTATCGCGAACCAGACCGGGAGCAGCAGCAGCCAGCCGGCGTGGTGAGCGAGCAACACGTCCTTGAAGACCAGCAGCCCGATCACGTAGCCGGCGACGATCGTGACGGGGATCGATAGCGGGGCCAGCGCCAGCAGGCCACCGAGGATGGTGGACGTGCCCCGGCCGCCCTTGAAGCGGTAGTACACCGGGTAGACGTGACCGAGCGTCACCGCAGCGGCGCAGATGATGTCATAGGCAGCATCCGGATAAGCCAGCCCGAGCACGAGCGTCGGCACGAACGCCTTGGCGATGTCCAAGAGGGCGGTGAGGCAGCCGTAGCGTTCGCCGCTCCTCGTCTCCACGCTGGTCGCCGAGACGTTCTCCACGGTGAAGCCGACACCTTCTCGCCACTCGAGGTGCTCGATCCCGAATTCGTCCTCTGGAGCCGTGCGGCGCCCGATCAGCCGGGCGAACGAAATGGAACCGATGAGGTAGCCACCGATCGCCACCGCGATGGCGATCAGAGGGTCCAAGGCCCACCTCTCGAGCGCGAACTGTCGAACTGCATTGCCACCACCGTCGGACTCCGGAGTCTCGCGACCCTACCCGACGGTGACGGTCGTCGCCGCCAGCTGCCGTGTCGACTTCCACCGTCGGACGCCGCAGGTGCCGGGTGCCAGAGGAACAGGCTCTGACCGCTGGCGCTACGTGGTCGTGAAGAGTTGGTGTTCGGACAATTGGGCGTACAGGCCTCGTGCAGCCATCAACTCGTCGTGACTCCCTTCCTCTTCCACTCGGCCGCCGGCGAGTACCACGATGCGATCGGCCGCCTGGACGGTGCTCAGTCGATGGGCGATCACCACCGTCGTGCGGCCGACCATCAGCCTCTCCAGTGCGTCCTGCACCAGGGCCTCAGCCTCGGCATCGAGCGAACTCGTGGCCTCGTCGAGGATGAGGATCCGCGGATCGGCCAATATCGCCCTGGCAATGGCGACTCGTTGCCGCTGGCCACCCGAGAGCTGGATGCCTCGCTCGCCAACGACGGTCTCATAGCCATCGGGGAATCCTCGGATGAACTCGTGAGCATTCGCTTGCTCAGCTGCTTCTTCGAGTTGCCGATGGGTTGCGCTGGGCGCTGCGACGCGCAGGTTCTCGGCGATCGTTCCCGAGAACAGCTGAACCTCTTGCGGCACGGCACCCATCTGGCGACGCAAGACCTCGAGGTCCTGGCGCCTGACGTCGACACCGTCGACCAAGACGACACCAGAGGTCGGGTCGTGGAATCTCGGGATGAGCTGGGTGAGCGTGGACTTGCCGGCCCCGGACGGCCCGACGAGCGCAACCGTCTCCCCCGGGTCCACGAGCATGTCGATGCCGGTGAGGACCTCTCCGCTCCGGCTGGGGTAGGAGAACGTGACCGAACGGAACTCGATGGAGCCCCGCCGCTCCGGAGGCTCCACCGGATTCGCCGGCCGCATCACCTCGATTGGCTCCCGAAGGAGCTCGAAGATCCTCTGAGATGCGCCGAGTGCCTCCTGGAAGACGGAGTAGATGCCCGTCAATGCTCCGATGGCTCCTGCGACGATCAGGGTGTACAGCATGAACGAGATCAACTCACCCGTGGTCATGTCCCCGGCGAGAACGAGTTGGCCGCCGGCCCAGAGCACGAGCGCAAGCGTGCCGAACCCTGCGAAGGTCACGAGCGGAATGAACGTTGCCCGGATGCGGGCTCGATGACGCGCAACTTCGTACGAGTCACGTATCGCTTGGTCGTACCGGTTGATCGCTTCGGGCTCCGCCACGAACCACTTGACGACGCGCACGGAGGAAACCGACTCCTCAGCGATGGCGCCGGACTCTGCCACCCGGTCCTGGAAGACCGTCGATACCCGCTTGAGGCGACGTCCGAAGAACGCAACGGCGAGCACCACCAGCGGGACGACCAGGAGCACGGTCACCGCCAGTTGCGGGCTGAGGACGAACATGAGAACGACGCCGCCGATCAGCGTGATTCCGTGGCTCAGTGCGTGCGCGAGTGACGACGAAACGGCTGACTGCACCACGGCCGTGTCAGCGGTGAGTCGGGACACGATCTCGCCAGTACGACGCTGATCGAAGAAGGGCACGGGAAGGCGAATGATGCGCTCGTGGACCGCCCGGCGGAGGTCTGCAACCACGCCTTCCCCGACGATGGACAGCGAGTAGAGCCGGAGGTAGTTGAAGAACCCCTGGACGATGAACACGCCGAGAAGCAGCAGGGCGAGCTGATTCAGCCGTTCCCTCGAACCGTCCTCGCCGAGGGCGGTGTCGACAAGGCCTCCCATGATCAGCGGAAACACCAGGCCGAGACCCGATGCAACGACCACCCCGAGGAAGGCCAGTGCCAGCCACTTCCGATAGGGCTTGACGAAACGAGAGAGCTGGGAGAGCTGCCGGACCTGATCCCGCATCGGCTGTTCGTCGGCGCCGCGGGTGGGATCGCCCATCCAACCAACCAGATGCATGAGCGGAGTCTAGGTACAGGTCGCCGGTGGAACCGGTCCGGCCCATGGCCCACCAAGGGCTCGGTTTGCGGTTGGCGTGACACAGATCCGGCGATCCTCGAGCGCCTGAGGGTGACCAGGGCGGCATCGAGGGGCGTGGCGCGCATGGCGAGCCGACCTGGAGAGGACGCCTGGACCGAGATGGTCACCGGGATGGGCGGTCCGCACTGCTCAGTTGAGTCCGAGAACCGTGAGCAGAGCGGCATCTATGCCCCACTGCTCTTCCGGTGTGAGATGACCGGCAAGGTCACCGAGGCGCTGGACGTCGACAGCACCGACGTGCTCGACGAGAACCCGAGTAGCGGTGCCATCGATGTCGACCTCTGGCCGGAAGGAGGCCGGCCTCGCACTCGTCGACGTCGGGGCCACGAGCACCACTGAACGAGGCAAGAAGGCGTCGGATTGCATGACGACACCAAACCGATGCCCTCGTTGCTCGTGTCCCATGCCTTTCGGCAGTCTCAGTGCGAAGATGTCACCCCGGCGCACGGAGACGCTCCATGAGTTCGGCCACCGCCAGCATTTCGGCCCGATCGGCGTCGTCGGCTTCGAGCGCAGCGACCTCAGCGGCAAGAGCCTGCATGTCGTGAAGCCGCGATGCAGCCGCCACCAGCGCAGCACGAATCGCATCCGAGCGAGACATGCCGGTTGCCTCGAGCTCGCGGAGCGCCCGTAGTGCTTCGTCGTCGAGCCGAACCGAGATCGCTTGAGCCATGCGCTCAACGTATCACGATCCGTAATACAGGGCAACGGTGGCACCCACCGAGCCAGCTAGGACCGCGCTGCTTCGAGCTCCCCGTCAGTGAAGCCTTCAAGCTCATGACGCTTGGTCACGCTCACCTCCGACGGACTGGTCCTCCGACGCTACTCGTCCGGCCTCCCGCTTCAGATCAGAGCGGGTTCGATCGCTCGAATCGGTGGATGTGCGCTACTCGCGCGAGTGGCGTCCGATGTGCCCTGCGATCCACTTTCGGTGTCGGATCAGCCGCTCGGGTCTCTCGCCCCGGATCCTTGTAGATAGGTGAGGGGCCCGACGGTCGTCGCAATCCAAAGAGCCAACGGCCAAGCCACCAGATCGGTGACAATGATCACCACGGCCCATAGAGCAGAAAGCGCGAGCCACAGCCACGGCACCGCTCTCCGCAGCCGGCCCATTGTCTCGTCGGCTCTCACGCGCCCTCCACGATGATCAGCGGCCTGGCACTGGAGCGGGCCTGCCTCGGAACTTCTGGCGTTGGCGGGTCGACGTCCTCCAGTGTGAGAACCTCGGGGCCGCCATACGCACGGGCCAAGACGGCCTTCATGTCATTCACTCCTGACGTTGGATCCCGAGGGGCCGACGAGGCCGTCAAGGCGTGATGCCGCTTCTGTGGTCGGGTGGTGGTCGTCGTCATCGGGTGTCTCCATTCACGTCCATGCCGAGGGCTCATGCGCTGATGGCGGCGGACGACTCTCGATGATCTGAGGACTGCGACGAGTTGGCGTGGTCCTTGATCAGGGTGATCCCCACGGCGACAAACCAGACGATGAGCCCGAGGCCAAACACAGCTCCGACATCTTCGAGGGCAGGGACAATCGTCAGGAGCGCACTGACGCCCATGACAACGCCGAGATAGTTGATCCAGCGTGCGAAGAGCCGCTCGCGCAACGCGACGATGCTGATCCCCAGGACCCAGATGCCGCCGAGCACCTCGTTCCCGCCTCCCAGCCCGTTGGTGACCGCGTCGAGGCTGGCCCAGACGGTCGAAGCCATCTCAGGGTCCGTTCCCTGCAGGTCGCTCACCGTGGCGTAGGCGATGTTGGTGATCATCCCCGTGGCGATGATGACGCCCGCCCAGATGAGTCCGAACACGGACGAGACACGGGCCAGGGGCGAGTGCGCCGCACGGAGACGGTCTCCGATCGCAAGAACCAGCGGAACGAGAGCGATCCCGAACACGATGTGAATGACGTTGTTCCACACGTAGAGGGCCAATTGATTGTTGACGATGAACGCCACCGCCTCCGAGGGGTCCGTCGCAGTCACGAAGTCCATCACCATCGTGGCGAACATGGCGAGACCGACGACGAAGGTGCCCGCTGCGATGAGGGCCCCGATCCCTCCTAGCCGTTGAGTCGATTGCATGACAGTGCCTTTCGGTTGGTGTCCCTCGTCGAGGGCTGGCACCACCATGTCCCGAATCCCTGCTGCGCACATCAGGCTCAGGGCCGAAAGCCACGTCATCCGACGGTCGATTCGCATGTCGTACTCACGGCCGATGACCGGGGTGGGACCCGCAAGTACGCTGTCGATCGTGCTGATCAACGCCCTTCGATCGTTCTGGGCTGAACCCCGTGAACCCGACCCGCCACGCCGCGTGTGGCGGGATTGGGTGCTCGTGGGCGTCGGCGTGGCCCTGGTCATCGCGGAGGGCCTGACGCGTGACGAGCTCCCGTGGTGGCCGTTCTCAGCGGTGATCCAACTCGTACCGATCATCGCGCTGCTGTGGCGACGCACCTATCCCTTGGCATCGGTCGCCGTTGCGTGGAGCGTCATCGCCGGGCTCGACATCGCGGCCATCGCACAGGGCCTGGATTCACCCGGCCTGTACACGATGGTGCTCACGATCGTGTTCCCCTACTCGCTGTTCCGATGGGGATCGGGCCGGGAGGCGGTCGTCGGCCTCGGCATCATGAGCGTTCCCCTCGTGATGAACTTGATCTTCTACCCGGACGGGGCTGCGCTGACGGTGGCAAGTTTCGCGTTCTTGCTCTTCCCGTCCGCCCTCGGGACTGCTGTCCGATTCCGCGAGCGGGCGCAGGACCGCGCAGTCGCGGAGGCCAAGCTCTATGAACGCGAACGGCTGGCACGGGAGCTGCATGACACGGTCGCACACCACGTATCGGCGATCGCGATACAGGCCGAGGCTGGCACGGCGATGGCGGCGAGCGATCCCGATGCATCGGTGCAAGCGCTGCGCACCATCAAGTCCGAGGCGAGCCGCACGCTCGCCGAGATGCGCAGCATCGTGGGCGTGCTCCGACGCGGCGACGACGAACCGGGGCCCCGCAAGGGCCTTGCTGACATCGAAGGGCTCGCCGACGATGGCCGACAGCCACCGATCGAACTCGAGATGCACGGCGACCTCGACGGCGTTACGCCTTCGGTCCAGACCGCCGTATTCCGCATCGCGCAGGAGGCCACCACGAACGCTCGTCGCCACGCCCGCCGCGCCACCGGGATCACGGTTCAGGTAGAGGGCTCTGCCGAGGACGTCGAGATCGTCGTCACGGACGACGGGGACGCTTCGTACGCGGACCCGGCAACGGCCTCCGGATACGGGTTGATCGGTATGGCCGAACGCGTGTCTCTCCATGGCGGATCGCTCGATGCGGGGCCGAATACCGGGAGGGGTTGGACGGTCAGAGCGGTGGTGCCGAAGGGAGGGGCTTCACCATGACGCTGCGGGTGATCGTTGCCGACGACCAAGATCTCGTACGGACCGGGCTCGCCATGATCCTCAACGCCCAACCCGGCATCGAGGTCGTAGGCGAGGCAGTCGATGGAGCGGAGGCTGTGCACCTCGCGCGGCACCTCCGACCCGACGTGTGCCTCCTCGACATCAATATGCCAAGGATGGACGGCATCGAGGCGACCAAGGCCCTCGCGGGCCCGGATGCCACGGACCCGATACCGGTCGTCGTCATCACGACGTTCGATCGAGACGAATACGTGTACGGAGCGCTCAAGGCGGGCGCTCGGGGGTTCCTCCTCAAGGACGCCGACCAGGAACTGCTCGTCCAGGCGATCAAGGCCGCGGCCTCCGGCGACGCCCTCGTCGCACCCAGCATCACCGCCAGGCTTCTCGAAGCGTTCGCCACGGCCGACCACACCACTGCTCCGATCCAGCCCATCGATCCACTCACAGAACGCGAGGAAGAGGTCCTGCTGGAGGTCGCCAGGGGTAAGACGAACGCCGAGATCGCCGAGGACCTCTACATCAGCAACAGCACGGTCAAGACGCACGTCGCCAGGCTGATGACCAAGCTCGAGGCGCGGAACCGCGTCGAGATCGTCATCTGGGCATACGAGACCGGCCGCGTGCGCTGATCTCGATCAGGTGTCAACGGCCGACGCCGATGCAATGTGCAACCCGGCGGCCACGATCCGAACCCGGTCGATTGACGGGAGCTCGCCAGCGCAGGGGTGTGAACTCGGTTAGGTCTGTGCGACGCCGCGGACGGTGGCCCCCTGAATGAGTCACAACCCGACTCTCCGCGGTTGCGCACCACGTCGGATCTGCGTGGTGGGACGAGAACGCAGCTAGTCCGTGGGCCTGGTACCCAGGTGTCCGTGTTGGACGAGTGTGGAGAGGGTGTCCATCACGACTCGAGCGCCGAGCAGTGACGTGATGTCAGCATGGTCATACGGCGGTGAGATCTCGACCAGGTCCATCCCAACGAGTCCCTCGGCTGCTGCACGTCTGACGGCCTTGAGCCCCTCGCGGGGCGTCATGCCTCCCGGTTCGGGAGTTCCGGTACCTGGCGCATAGCCGGGGTCGAAGACGTCGATGTCGAACGACAGATAGACGGCATCTGCGTCCTTCCAAGCGATCTCGAGCGCAATGTCCATGGCTCGATCCACGCCGATGTCATCGATGTCGAACATCGAGATGACGGTCGTGTCGATGTCCTCGGCGACCTGGACGCCACTGTGGTTGCCGATCCACCCACCGATACCGATTTGGACGAGGTTCGTCGGTGGCACGTTCGGCAGCTTCGTTGCGTGCGACCAATGCGTGGTGTGCATGCGCTCATCCATGGTCGTTTCGGCGGTGTCGATGTGTCGATCGAAGTGGATGATCCCGAGCTTGCCCCCGACGTGTTTGGCGATGGCCTTGGTGTCGGGGAGCCCGATGCTGTGGTCTCCGCCGATGATGACCGGGAAGGTGCCCTGATCGAGAAGATGATCGACGCCAAGTTCGATCTGATCGAACGTCTTCTCGATGTTCGAAGGGATCACGAAGATGTCGCCGGCGTCTGCGATCGTGATCTCTTCGAAGAGATCCATGCCGAGATCCGGGCTGTATGAGTCATACACCCCCGAGATGCGACGGACCCCTTCCGGCCCGAATCTCGTGCCGCTGCGGTAGGTGGTGCCCATATCGAACGGCGCGCCGACCACCGCTACGTCGTATCCGCCGATCTGGTTGATGTCTTCACAGTACGGTGAACGAACGAAGGTGTTGATCCCTGCGAACTGGGGGTCGAATCCCCGAGAGAACAGCGAGATGTTCCGGTCGTTGATCGACGGCGCTGCCTCGAGACCGAGGTCATGGGACCGCTCGATCAGTTCCTTGCGCCTGGTCTCTGGCATGTCTGTGAGCTGTCTGCGTGACCGCATGCCCGCCAGCTCGGACCGCGCTGCTTCGAGCTCCTCGTCAGTGAAGCCTTCACGCTCATGACGCTTGTCCAACGCTCACCTCCAACGAACTGATACTCCGACGCTACTCGTCCGGATTCCCGCGTAAGAGCCGAGCGGTTTCGGTCGCTCGAATCGGCGGACGTGCGCTATTCGCGCGAGTTACGTCCGATGTGCCCTGCGATCGCCTTTCGGTG
>JASJCF010000088.1 GCA_030066265.1 Acidimicrobiia bacterium
CAATTACCTCCCATGACCGGTGAGAGCACCTTCTGGTACCCGCGAATGGCCACGAGCCCCGTACGCGCGGCCACGCTCGGTGTGGCGTCGGTGGAATCGGTCATGGCGTCTGCTCCGGTCGATGGGTCACGGCGTCCTCGATCCACGATCGCAGCTCAGCGAACGGTATGTCGTCGAGCGTCGACGTCGCAACGACGATGTAGGCCGTGTTGGCGTCGAGGGGCGCCTGAGCCACGGCCTCGCGCAAGCGGCGCTTCGCTCGATTCCTCTGGACGGCGTTGCCGACGCGCCGGCCGGCGACCACGCCGACTTCAGGCTCGTGGGTGTCGGAAGGGGACCGGTAGACGGCAACGGCTCCGCGCCGAACCCGGTACCCGTCTCGGTAGATCGACGAGAATCGCTTCTGGCCACGGAGTCGCACAAACCGGCGACCGCTAGGCCGAGAGCCTGACGCGTCCCTTGCCACGGCGACGCTGGAGGGTTGCACGGCCTGCCCGGGTTTGCATCCGTCCACGGAACCCGTGCTTGCGCTTGCGACGGCGGTTGTTCGGCTGATAGGTGCGCTTCATGATGAGGTGTCCCTGTTGGGGTCGAGGCATGTTCCACGGCACCGCGGAACGACGGCATTCTAGGGATTCGCGACGCCAATCACCGCTTCGCCCGGAGCACGCGAAAACAACGGCGACCTCGCGAAACACAGAAGAAGCCGGATTTGGGGCAACTCTCGATTGTGACGCCCAGAGCGCGAAAACCAAACGTGCGCGAAACCCGCTGCGCTCTCGACGATTTTCGCCCTTCCGTAGGCCCGCCGACAACCTTCGTACACCCGGATTTACCGCTCTTGAAGTGCGTTTCGAGGCGTCCCTATGCTCGCCGTCGCTCTCCAAGCGGACGACCGCTCTTCCCCGGAGAGCCCGGGCCTCGGCACCCCGAGCCCGAGCCACATCTTTCTCCACAATCTGTGGATAGATGTGTGGACAGAGTTGTAGGGCTGGGCAGGAGCCTGAGGGAGAACGAGGCAGTGGCAGTGACACAGCGGTCGTCAGGCACGGTCGAATCACACGTCGACCTATTCCACAGCAGACTTCGGGAGGTGCTTGGCGTTGCCAAGTGGGAGACATGGATCCGCCCTCTCTCGGTCGCTGTGGACGACTCATCCATCGTGCTGGAAGCGCCGAACCGATTCAACGCAACCTGGGTCACCGACAACTACACCCACCAGATCCGTGAGGTCGCCTCATCGGTGTGGCCGGAACCGTTCGAGGTGACCATCACCGTGAGTCCGCTCGAGCCGACCGAAGCAACGGTCGACGAGCCCCTGGTGCCGCACCAGCCCACACTGTCGGACTCGCTCGAATCTCCTCCGGCGAGGGGCACCGAAGCGGCCACCTCGAACCTCGTTGCGCGCTATTCCTTCGACAACTTCGTCGTGGGCCCGTCGAACCGGTTCGCCCATGCAGCGGCGCAGGCGGTCGCTGAACAGCCGGGGCGCCACTACAACCCGCTGTTCATCTACGCAGGGGCAGGTCTCGGGAAGACACACCTGCTGCACGCCGTCGGGCAGCACCGCCTCGAACTCGACGCCACAGCCACGGTCCGTTACGTCACGTCTGAGTCGTTCTTCAACGACTTCATCAACTCGATTCGTCGCAAGCGGATGGATGACTTCAAGTCCCGCTACCGCCAGGTCGACCTGCTTCTGCTCGACGACGTGCAGTTCTTCGAGGGCAAGGAGCAGGTCCTCGAGGAGTTCTTCCACACGTTCAACTCCCTGTACGAGGCCGGGAACCAGCTCGTCATCTCATCCGACCGCCCACCCCGGGAGCTCCGGACGATCGAGGATCGGCTCCGGAGCCGCTTCGAATGGGGCCTCACCACCGACATCCAGAGCCCTGACGTCGAGACCCGTCATGCGATCCTCCGCAAGAACGCAGCGAACGGCCGGGTGCACGTCCCAGATGAGGTGCTCGGATTCATCGCCGCCAACGTCTTCGACAACATCCGGGAGCTCGAGGGTGCGCTGACGCGCGTCACCGCATACGCCCTGCTCACCGATGAGCCCGTCACGGAGGAGATGGCAGCCTCCGTGCTCAAGGACGTCGTCAAACTCCAGGACTCCGCACCGCTGACGGTCGATGGGATCATCGCCACGGCAGCTCAGTACTACGGCATCCCATCAACGGACCTGACCGGGCCGTCGCGTCGCCAGCCCCTGGCACGTCAACGCCAGATCACGATGTACATCTGCCGTCAGCACACCGAGCTGTCGCTTCCGAAGATCGGCGCAGCGTTCGGCGGGCGTGACCACACCACGGTGATGCACGCAGTCGAGAAGATCGGACGCCTCCTCCCCGAGGATCAGGACATCTTCGACCAGGTCACGGCGATCACACAGCAGCTGAGGACAACGTGACGTCGATCCACAACCGGTCGGCCCCGAATCGTGAGGCCGTGGACAAGCCACGATCGATGCACACCCGCTGTGGACGGCGAAACCCCGGAGTTCCGGTCGATATCGAGGCCTGTCCACAATCCACAGGGCCTACTACTACCTCTACTCTCTTCATTCATTGGACAGCAGCTACAGCAGGGGAAGAACAACCGTGAGAATCCGAGCAGAACGAGACGACCTCGCCGATGTCCTGGCGAGAGCGGGACGTGCCGTCGGGACCCGATCACCCCTCCCGATCCTCCAAGGTGTCCTGTGCGAGGTCGCCGGCGGAAAGCTCACGGTGACCGGGACGGACAACGAGGTCACCGTCAGGACATTCCTCGATGTCGAAGTGACCGAGGATGGTGACACCGTGATCCCGGCGAAGCTCGCTGCTGAAGCGGTCCGCAAGCTGCCGTCGGGGGCCGTCACGATGGAGTCCAAGGACGGCGAGGTGGAGATCACCGGTAGCGGGCCGCGCTTCAACCTGCGGGCCATGGCGGTGGACGACTACCCGAAGATCGCCGATGCGGACACCTCGGCGGCGGTCGAGGTCGATGGAGGCGAACTCACCCATGCGTTGTCGCAGGTGGGTGTGGCGGCCTCGGCTGACGATGCAAGGCCGACCCTCACCGGCGTGCTCTTCGAGGCGAACGAGGGAACGTTGCGTCTGGTGGCCACCGACTCGTATCGGCTCGCGGTCAAGGACGTTCCGAGCGTGGCGACCGACCAGGTGAAGCTCGTGCCGTATCGGGCGCTTCGTGAACTCGGTCGCACCGTGGGCAGCGGTGCGATGAAAGTGGCCCTCGGAGACCGCGATGCCTCGTTCGTGACCGATCAGGGAAGGCTCACCGTCCGGGTGATCGATGCGACGTTCCCGAACTACCGCCAGCTGCTCCCTGAGGGGCACTCGAACCGACTCACCGTCGAAAAGGAAGCGCTCCTCGATGCGGTGGGCCGTGCAGCCCTCGTGGCCGAGGATCACATTCCCGTTCGGCTTGCCATGCATCAGGGCGGTGTCGAGCTGAGTGTCATCCGCCAGGAGGTGGGTGAGGAGACGGAGCTGCTCGACGGCGAGTATGCCGGTGACGACATGACGATCGCCTTCAACACGCGGTATCTCACCGATGGGATCAACGCTGTCGACGACGACAAGGTCGTGATCGAAACGAGTGATCCCCTCAAGCCCGGCTTGATCCACGGAGCAGACAGCGCCGACTTCCGCTACCTGCTCATGCCCGTCCGCCTCTGACCGGCGCCATGCACGTCGCATGGCTCGAGCTGCGGGACGTGCGCTGCTACGAATCGCTCTCGTTTCGGCCCGACCCCGGCGTGAACGTGCTCGTGGGCAACAACGGCGAGGGGAAGACATCTGTTCTCGAAGGCCTCGGCTATCTCGGCCTGATGAAGTCGTTCCGCGGTGTGGGTGATGATGCCCTGATCCGAGACGGAGCCGATGCCGCCGTGATCCGCGGAGGCGTCGCAGGAGGAGCCTCGGAGATCACGGTGGAATGCGAGCTCCCTTCATCGGGAAGACGGATGATCCTCGTCAACGGCAAGCGACCCCAGCGGGTTCGTGACGTGTTGGCTGCCGTGCCGGTGGTCGCCTTCATGCCCGATGACCTGGATGTCGTCAAACGGGGCCCTGGACTCCGGCGGGACTACCTCGACGATCTCTCGAGCCAGCTTTCGCCGCAGGCGGGCGCAGACCTCACCGAATACGAGCGCGCGCTCAGGCAGCGCAACACGTTGCTGCGGCAAGAAGGGCGACATGCAGACCCGGTCTCACTCGACGTGTGGGACGAGCGCCTCTCCGACGCAGCGGCAAGGGTGCTGGGCCATCGACGAGCGGTCGCTACCGCCCTGCAGCCGCATCTGGCGGAGGCCTACGGGGCGGTGGGCGGTGAGGGAGATCTGCGGTGGGCCTATCGATCCACGTGGGGATCGGAAGGCGCTCTCGATGAAGCAGGCCTGCGCACTGCGATGGCCGCGGCCTTGGGCTCGTCGCGGTCCAAGGACATGGACGTTCGCACCACGACGGTGGGCCCGCACCGTGATGAGCCGGGATTGACCCTCGACGGTCGCCCGACACGGACGAAGTCCTCCCAAGGGGAACAGCGAACCGTGGCGATCGCCTTGCGCATCGGTGCGTACCGGATCATCGATGAGCAGCGCGACACCACTCCTGTCCTGCTGCTCGACGACGTGTTCTCCGAGCTCGATCACGATCGAGCGACGCGAGTGCTCTCGCTGATCCCTTCCGGCCAGGTATTTGTCACAACGGCGAGAGAAGATGAAGTGCCCATTGAAGGGCGGCGGTGGTCGGTGCACGGGGGAGAGGTGGCCGAATGAGAGCCAAGTACCTCAGGGATGAGCCGGGGAGCAACCCGGAGGAGATCAGCGATCTCATCGGCGCCGTCCTCGAAACGGTGAGCGTCGGGGCCGACGTCCGGCACAGTCAGATCGTCGACGAATGGGAGCGTCTTGCTCCCGGCGACTGGGCCGACGCAACACCAGTCGGGGTCAAGGAAGGGGTCCTCCTCGTGCGGGTGTCCGACGGTGCGAGAGCGTCCCTGCTCAAGTATCAGACGGAGCCTCTCGTGGACGCCATCGAACGGCGAATCGGTGCCGGTGTGGTGACCGGTGTGCGCATCGCCGTCGAGCGGTCCGGATACCGCGAAAACCGTTGAGAATCAAAGGGATTGCGGCTATCTGACCCTATACTTACAAGCCTGTAGTCAAGCGACTGAGCCCTCCGAACGGGAAGGGTGTGAGGGAGCCTCGTGAGCAACGCAAAACGCGCTTCGGGCGCGTCCTATGAAGCGGATTCGATCCAGGTCCTCGAGGGCCTCGAAGCCGTTCGGAGACGTCCGGCGATGTACATCGGTTCGACCGGCCCGAGAGGTCTCCATCACCTCATCTGGGAGGTTGTGGACAACGCCGTGGACGAGGCCATGGCAGGCTCGTGCACCCGCATCGATGTGACCCTCCTCGCGGATGGAGGCGTCCGGGTGCGGGACAACGGCCGGGGTATCCCCGTTGCCAAGCACAAGAAGACTGGCGAGCCCGCCGTCACCACCGTCATGACCACGCTCCACGCCGGAGGCAAGTTCGATTCGGACGCCTACCAGGTCTCGGGTGGCCTCCACGGTGTCGGCGTGTCGGTGGTGAATGCCCTGTCGATGCGAACCGAGGTCCAGGTGGTGCGCGATGGCTTCCTGTGGACGCAGGACTTCGAATACGGCGTGCCCACGGCGAAGCTGAAGAAGGGCAAGCCGATGAAGCGCTCGGGCACCCAGGTGACGTTCTGGGCGGACCCGGAGATCTTCGAGGAGACCACCGAGTACTCGGCGAAGACCGTCGTGAACCGGCTCCGTGAGATGGCGTTCCTCACGAAGGGCCTCGAGATCCGGTTCCGCGACGAGCGCGGGGAACAGCCCGTCGAGCAGGCCTTCAAGTACTCGGGCGGCATCGTGGACTTCGTCAAGCACCTCAATGCGAGCCGTGAGCCAATCCACAGCAAGGTCGCGTATTTCGAGCAGAGCAGTGACGAAGGCGAGATCGCCGTTGCACTCCAATGGACGAGCGGATACACCGAGACGATCCTCTCGTTTGCGAACAACATCAACACGCATGAAGGCGGAACCCACGAGGAGGGGTTCCGGACCTCGCTCACCCGCGCCATCAACGACTTCGCCCGCTCCCGCAACGTGCTCAAGGAGAAGGACTCCAACCTCCAGGGCGAGGATGTCCGGGAGGGGCTGACCGCCATCATCTCGGCGAGGGTGCGCCAGCCACAGTTCGAGGGCCAGACCAAGACGAAGCTGGGGAACACGGAGATCAAGTCCTTCGTGACCCGGGCGATGAATCAGGCCTTGCCCGAATGGCTCGAGAAGAACCCCGGCGATGCCAGGCGCATCGTCGACAAGGCGGCACAGGCGGCCAAGGCGCGCGCCGCCGCCCGTCAGGCCCGCGACCTGACGCGACGCAAGTCCCTGCTCGAGTCCGCAGGGCTGCCGGGGAAGCTGTCCGACTGCTCATCGAAGGACCCCGACCTGTCTGAGCTGTTCATCGTCGAGGGAGACTCGGCCGGTGGGTCCGCCAAGCAGGCCAGGAACTCCGAGTTCCAAGCGATCCTGCCCATCCGAGGCAAGATCATCAACGTCGAGAAGAACCGGCTCGCTCGGGTGTTGCAGAACAACGAGATCCAGTCGCTCATCACTGCCATCGGCACGGGAATCGGCGACGAGATGGATGTCACCAAGGCCAGGTACAAGAAGATCATCATCCTCACGGACGCCGACGTCGATGGTGCGCACATCCGCACGCTGCTGCTCACGTTCTTCTTCCGGCACATGCCCGACGTGATCGAGCAGGGCTACGTGTACATCGCCCAGCCGCCGCTGTACTCGGCGAAGATCGGCACCAAGACGACCTGGATCCAGAACGACGATGACCTCGACCGGTTCAAGGCCGAGAACGAAGGTCGGAAGATCAACATCCAGCGGTTCAAGGGTCTGGGTGAGATGAACGCAGACGAGCTGTGGGATACCACGATGGATCCCGACGCCCGCACACTGCTCAGGGTGGAACTCGAGGAGCAGTTCTCCGCAGAGGAGACCTTCTCGACCCTGATGGGCAACGACGTCGAGGCCCGGCGTCTGTTCATCCAGCAGAACGCCAAAGACGTCCGGTTCCTGGACGCATAGGGAGCACCGAGATGCCGAACGGAGACATGCCCACTTTCGAGCCCATCGACATCGAACGCGAGATGCAGGACTCGTTCCTGGAGTACGCGATGTCCGTCATCGTGTCACGTGCGCTCCCCGACGTGCGGGACGGGTTGAAGCCGGTGCATCGGCGTGTGCTGTACTCGATGTGGGACAGCGGCATCCGCCCAGGGACGCCATACCGGAAGGCGTCTCGCGTCGTTGGTGACGTGGTCGGGTGGTTCCACCCGCACGCTCCAGAGGCCGTGTACGACTCGATGGTGCGGCTCGGCCAGGACTTCGCCCTGCGATATCCCCTGGTCGACCCCCAGGGCAACTTCGGGACGGTGGACGATCCGCCCGCCGCGATGCGTTACGTCGAGGCCCGCTTGGCCAAGCTGGCTGCCCACCTCCTCGACGGCATCGACGAGGACACGGTCGACTTCAAGGACAACTACTCGGGCGAACGCGAAGAGCCCGAGGTCCTGCCTTCGCGGTTCCCCAACCTGCTCGTGAACGGCTCAACCGGCATCGCCGTGGGCATGGCCACGAACATGGCTCCCCACAACCTCGGTGAGGTCTGTGATGCCGTCCTCCATGCGCTCGACCATCAGGGCGCAACCGTTGAAGACCTGATGGAGTTCGTCAGAGGTCCCGACTTCCCGACCGGTGCCTACATCGTGGGCAACCGTGGGGTCACCGACGCCCTCACCACGGGCAAGGGCTCGGTCAAGATGCGGGCGGTCACCGACATCGTTGAGATCCGCAAGAACCGGATGGCGATCGTCGTATCCGAGATCCCGTACCAGGTGTCTCGAGATCGGATCATGGAGAAGATCGCCGAACTCGTCCGAGCGAAGACGATCACGGGTATCGCCGACCTGCGCGACGAGTCCGATCGCAACGGCACGAGGCTCGTCGTCGAGCTCAAGCGCGACGCCAACCCGCAGGTCATCCTCAATCAGCTCTTCAAGCTGACGCAGCTCGAGGACAACTTCTCGGTCAACAATGTCGCCCTCGTCGACGGCGTCCCCCGGACGTTGAACCTCGCCCAGCTGGTTCACCACTACATCGACCACCAGCTCGAGGTGATCGAGCGCCGGTCGCGGTTCCGGCTCGAGAAGGCCGAGGCGCGAGCCCACATCGTGCGTGGGTTGCTGATCGCCCTCGACAACATCGATCGGGTGGTTCAGATCATCCGTTCGTCGGAGACGGTCGACGATGCGCGCACCTCCCTCATGGCGGAGTTCGAGCTTTCGGAGATCCAGGCGAGCCACATCCTGGACATGCCGCTGCGTCGCCTGACCGCCCTCGAGACGAACAAGCTGAGGGAGGAGCTCGAGGAGCTCGAGGCCACCATTGCGTACCTCGAGAGCCTGCTCGCCGATGAAGGAAAGCGCCGGGCGTTGATCGGCGAGGAGCTGACCGAGATCCGCAACAAGTTCTCCGACGGCCGCCGCAGCCAGATCATCCCCGATGCGGGCGACATGTCGCTCGAAGACCTCATCGCCGACGAGGAGCTCGTCGTGAGCGTTTCAGCGGCCGGCTATGTGAAGTCCGTGCTCGCCAAGGCGTACCGGACGCAGGGACGGGGTGGACGAGGCGTCAAGGGCGCGGGCCTGCGCGAAGACGACGTGGTCACGCATCTGCTCCACACCTCGGCCCACGCCTATCTGCTGTTCTTCACGAACAGGGGCAAGGTGTATCGCATCCGAGCCCACGAGATCCCCCGGAAGGACCGGACGGCCAAGGGCGTGATGATCCAGTCGGTGATGCCGCTCGAAGCAGACGAATTCGTCCAGGCGGTCATCGACACCCGAGACTACGAGACGAACCGGTTCCTGGTCATGTTCACCAAGTCCGGCCAGGTGAAGAAGTCGAAGTTCTCCGACTACGACTCACGCAACCAGACCCTCGTGGCGATCAAGCTCGTCGATGACGATGAAGTGGTTGCGGTCCGCCAGACGAACGGCGAATCGGACCTCATGATGTTCACCCGCCAGGGCCAGGGCATCCGCTTCGACGAGAGCGATGTCCGCCCGATGGGCCGAGCGTCTCAAGGTGTTCGTGGCATCAAGCTTCGCGATGGAGACGAGGTCGTTGCGGCAGCCGTCGCCGATGAGGCTGAGGAGGTGCTCCTGCTCACGACCGGCGGCTACGGCAAGCGGACCCTGATGGAGCATTTCCGTCAGCAGGGTCGCGGCGGCTTCGGCGTGAAGGCGATGAAGCTGACCAAGGTGCGTGGCACGATCGCCGCGGCCCGAGCGGTTTCACCTGATGATCAGATCGTGATCACGTCGTCCGATGGCATTGTCATCCGGCAGGAGGCGAAGTCCATCTCTCGCCAGAAGCGCGAGTCCACCGGCGTGAGGGTCATGAATCTCGAGGACGGCGCCTCCTTGTCGGCGCTGGCGATCGCTCAGACGAACGGCGACGACTGATGCCGCCTCCCTGACGGACGCCCCTCGGACGCATCTCGGACGCCCCTCGGACGTCTCCCGGGAACGCAATCGGGCTCGATTTCGTCGGTATGGCAGGGTCCTAGCGGTCCCCGTCGGTACACTCGCTCCCTCAGGGAGGTCAGATGGCGGTACGCCGAGTTCGCCGGATCATCCGCAAGATCGATCCATGGACGGTGCTCAAGGTGGCACTCGTCCTCAACACCGTCGGAGCGCTGATCTGGACGCTCGGGGTGTGGGTGGCGTGGTCGATCGCCGTTCAGCGTGGCATCCCCGATGCGTTCGTCGACGTCTTCGATCGCCTCACCATCGCTGTCACGCCCGACGGCCAGCTCTACTTCCGCGTGGTCGTGATGCTTGCGGTCGTGTGGATCATCGTCGCGTCGGCCACCATGACGCTCATCGCCGTGCTGTACAACCTCATCTCCGACATCGTCGGCGGAATCGAAGTGATCGTGCTCGAAGAGGTGGCCGATCAACCGGTCACACCACCGGTTCGCCCGGTCGTGCATGTGCCGGCCACGAACGGTGGAGCAACCGGCGTCAACGCCGCAACCGGACCAAC
>JASJCF010000089.1 GCA_030066265.1 Acidimicrobiia bacterium
TCCCTGCGGGCATCTCCCCCGGCGGAGCCGGGGGAGAGTGAGAAGGAGCGAGCTTCGCTCGCACAATCAGCTCATGGCTCATGGCTCATGGCTCATGGCTCATGGCTCATGGCTCATGGCTCATGGCTCATGGCTCATGGCTCATGGCTGAAAACTGTTTCGTACGAACTTCGTCGTGTGTGCTCTAAGCTTGCGGTCCCAACGTTCACGGACCACGGAGGCCCGACTGTGACTGCACCTGAGACCACGCGTATCGAAGGCGTCAAGCTCACGTCGGACGCCGCCGCCAAGGTCAAGACGCTCATGGACGGCGAGCAGACCGACTACTTCCTGCGGCTTGGCGTGAAGCGAGCGGGTTGCTCGGGATTCGCCTACGACATGTTCCTCGACTCCGTCATGGACCCCACGGACGTCGTCAACGAGACGGACGGTGTTCGGGTGGCAGTCGATGCCCAGAGCGTCGAGATGGTCGAGGGCGCCGTCATCGACTTCAAGGACGACGGTCTGCAGGGCGCCGGGTTCGCCATCGACAACCCCACCGCCACCGGCGGCTGCGGCTGCGGCAAGAGCTTCAGCTAGGCGATCGCTTCGCGATCGCCGTAGTACGTAGTACGTATGACGTAGTACGTATCGCGTAAGCCGTACTCAGTACCTCCCTGCGGCTGATGGCTCCCGATTGCGCAAACGTATGACGTAGCACGTACTCGGTTCGTCGCCCCCCTGGGTGGCTACGTACTACGTACTACGTACTACCTCCCTCCCGGCACACCTTTCGAGTCTCTGCGAGAATCTGCGGAGAACCCCGATGAGGAAAGCCGAGGCCGTTCCATGCCCAAGACCATCCATGATGCTCCGTCGGGTCCCGAGCCGCTGGGGCCGTACAGCATCGTCACCGAAGCCAACGGTTTCGTCTTCTGCTCGGGCATGGTCCCCATCGACCCCGCAACGGGGAGCGGCGTCGAGGGTGACATCGCAGAGCAGACCCATCAGGTCATGCGCAACATCGGCGGCGTTCTCGGCGATGTCGGGCTGACGTCCGACGACATCGTCAAGACCACCATCTTCCTCGCCGACATGGGCGACTTCCCGGCCGTCAACGAGGTCTACGGCCACTATGTCGGCGAGTCGAAGCCGGCGCGGTCCACCGTGGAAGTCGCAGCCCTCCCGGGTGGCTTCCGGGTCGAGATCGAATGCATCGCCGCGCGCTGACACCGCGCTGAGGAAAGGACGACCCATGAACCGCGAATCCGTTCTCGAAGCCCTGTCCATCGACCCGGAGGTCTCCGGCGTCTACGCCGCCGGTTGGCGTGATGGCAATGGGCCTGCGATCGATTCCCTGGAACCCGCCACCGAAGACGTCATCGGCGTGGTCCGGGAAGGCGACATCGATGACTACGAAGCCGCGGTCCGAGCCGCTGAAGTCGCGTTCGAGGAGTGGCGGATGGTTCCTGCACCCGAGCGTGGCCACTACGTGCGGGAGATCGGGAACGCGCTTCGGGCCTACAAGGAACCCCTCGGAGCCCTCGTGGCCATGGAGATGGGGAAGATCAAGGCCGAGGGCGAGGGCGAGGTCCAGGAGATGATCGACATCGCCGATTTCGCGGTGGGACTGTCACGGCAGCTCTACGGGCTCACCATCGCGTCCGAGAGGCCACGCCACCGGATGTACGAGCAGTGGCACCCGCTCGGCCCGATCGGCATCATCACCTCGTTCAACTTTCCGACGGCGGTGTGGTCCTGGAATGCCTTCATCGCCGCCGTGTGCGGAGACACGATGATCTGGAAGCCATCGCACCAAACGCCGTTGTGCGCCGTTGCGGTACAGAACATCTGCCATGAGGTCATGGAAGGAAGCGGCTTCGAAGGTGTGTTCAACCTCGTCTGTGGTCGAGCGGACCCGGTGGGTGCGGCCATGGTCGACGATCACCGCCTTCCCCTGATCTCTGCGACGGGCTCCGTCCGCATGGGTCGCCAGGTCGGCACCCAGGTCGCCAAGCGCCTCGGGCGGTCGCTTCTCGAGCTCGGGGGGAACAACGCCATCATCGTGATGGATGACGCCGATCTCGACCTCGTCGTCCGGGCTTCGTTGTTCGCCGCAGCAGGGACCACCGGCCAGCGGTGCACCTCGCTCCGGCGGCTCATCGTTCACACCGACGTGATCGACGAGCTGAGTCAGCGCCTGGTCGATGCCTACGCCACGATCCCGGTCGGTGATCCGCTCGACCCGTCGGTGCTCGTCGGCCCGATGATCGACCAGACCGCTGTCGACACCACCAGGGCCGCCGTGGAGATCGCTGTGGAACAGGGCGGGGAACTCCTCGCCGGCGGCAACGAGATCGACGGGCCCGGCTTCTTCTTCGAGCCCACCCTGATGAGGATCCCGGCGGATGCGCCGATCGTTCAGGACGAGACCTTCGGGCCGCTCATGTATCTCATCGAAGTCGCCGACCTCGACGAGGCCATTGCCGTCCAGAACGGCGTCCCTCAGGGGCTGTCATCAGCCATCTTCACCGACTCGGTGCGCAGCTCCGAGCGCTTCTTGTCTCCGGAGGGCTCCGACTGCGGCATTGCCAACGTCAACATCGGCACGTCGGGTGCCGAAATCGGGGGCGCCTTCGGCGGTGAGAAGGAGACCGGGGGAGGCCGAGAGGCCGGTTCCGATTCGTGGAAGGCCTACATGCGACGTCAGACCGTCACGATCAACTGGTCCACGGACCTGCCGCTCGCCCAGGGAATCGAGTTCGGATGACGAATCGAGCTCGCATGCATCGACGAGACCGACAGGAGTAGCACGATGGCAGGCAGCATCCTCTCACGGACCTTCGAACTGCTCACCAAGCACTGGCAGGCATTCATCGGGGTTGCCCTGCTCGTCGGGGCGATCAGTGCAACGGTCCAGCTGATCTACGGCTTGTTCGCAACGAATGTGATCGAGGACGCGGATTCCATCGAGGATCTCTCCTCCCTGTTGTGGGTCTCGCTCCTCGGGCTCGTCGTTTCGCTCGTCGTCGCCCTGGTCGTCAACTCGGTGCTCGTGGTCATGGCGCGGAACGCCGACCGTGACGAGGCGCCGAACCCCGGAGACTCCCTCCAGCACGTCCTGTCGAGATTCGGCGTGTTGATCGCCGTTGCCCTCCTGTCGGGCATTGCCGTGTTCATCGGCCTGCTGCTCTTCATCATCCCCGGGATCTGGATCGGTGTTTCGCTGGTCCCCGTGATCGCCGTGGTCATGTTCGAAGACCGGGGAATCATCGATTCAATGCGCAGATCGTTCTCTCTGGTGAGCGGCTCGTGGTGGCAGGTGTTCGGCGTCGTGATCGTCCTCGCCGTGATCAACTTCGTCTTGGGCTTGTTCACGGCGGTACCAGGGCCGATCGGATTCCTGGTCGCCGTCATCGTGACCGCCATCACCCTCACCATCCAGGCGTTTGCGATCTACGTCACCTACGACGAGCTCCGCGCCAAGTCGGATGCCGTGGACACCTTCTAGCGCTCCCCTCCGATCCTGAAGATTCCCTGAGAAAACCGGGAACCCCACGCCGAACTGCGGCCGTCCTAGCGCTGAGGAACGAGAGAGGGGACCTCATGAAGCGCACGATCATCGCAGTGGTGGCGGTGTTCATGCTCGCCGTGACGGCGTGCACGAGCCCAGCCGGGTCCGGGTCGACCGATCCGACCGGCTCGACCGGCTCCGGGTTGGTGCCGGTGGGCGGGGGAGGCGTGTTCGCAGCGGGTGCCGCTCTCGAGCCGTTCGATTCCTGCAATGAGTTCCTGGACTACGTCAAGAAGCACGCCATCGAACTGGTCGGCCCATACGGGCTCCCCGGCGACGGCGGCTGGTACGGGCCGGACATCGCATTCGCCGTCGAGGAGGATTTCGCCGCATCGATCGATCGCGCCGAGACCACCACCACGATCGCAGCCGGCGGGGTCGAGGGCGTCGACTACTCAGGCACCAACGTGCAAGTCGCCGGCGTCGATGAGCCGGATCTCGTCAAGACCGACGGTTCACGCATCTTCGTGATCGCCCGCAATCGCCTCCACCTCATCGATGCGACGGGGTCGCCGCGCATCGTCAGTTCGATCGAGCTCGAACCGGGTTCGTACCAGATGTTCCTCTCGGGAGACAGGGTGCTGGTCCTGTCGTCGGGCGGCGGCGGCTACCCGGTTGGAGCCCTGGTCGAGGATGTGGGCCCCTGGCACAGCCCGAGGACCGTGGTCACCGAGATCGACGTGTCCGATCCCGAAGAGATGGAACGGATCACCACGCTGACCATGGACGGCACGATGCTCTCGTCCCGCATGGCGGATGGGTCGGTTCGGCTCGTCATGCGATCCGGGCCCACTGGATTCGATTGGGCGTATCCCGAGGGCTCGGGCCTCAAGGCCGAGCGCGATGCCATCGAAGCCAACAAGAAGATCATCGAAGAGTCCACCCTCGAGAATTGGGTCCCGTGGTACGTCCTCGAGCATCACGACACCGGGACCACCTCGGATGGGCCGCTCCTCGGATGCGCCCAGGTCGGGCATCCGGACGAGTTCTCGGGCCTGTCGATGCTGACGGTGCTCACCATCGACGCCCAGCGCAATCTCACCCCAGGGGGCGGTGTGGGGCTCCTCGCCGAGGGCCAGACGATCTACGCCTCGAGCGACAACCTGTACGTCGCAACCGGTCCGTGGATGGTCTGGCCCCTCGTCGAGGCGAGGGGTGGCGAGGCGCCGGACACGTTCACGACGCAGATCCATCAGTTCGACATCACGAACCCACGCACGGCTGCCTACGTCGCATCGGGCGAAGTCGAAGGCGTGCTCCTGTCGCAGTGGTCGATGGACGAGTACGAGGGCATCCTGCGCGTGGTCGTGACCGATGAGAACCCGTGGTGGGGATCCTCCGACGTACCGGAGACCTCGGTCGTGGCCCTCGAGCAACGGGGCACCGAGCTGATCGAGATCGGGTCCGTCGGCGGCCTCGGGAAGAACGAACGGGTCTATGCCGTGCGCTTCATCCAGGACAAGGGGTATGTGGTGACGTTCCGTCAGGTGGATCCGCTCTACGTGGTCGACCTCGCCGATCCCACCGATCCCACCGTCGAGGGTGAGCTGAAGATCAACGGCTACTCGGCATATCTGCATCCCATCGGCGAGGACCTCCTCCTCGGTGTGGGTCAAGACGCAACGGCCGAGGGACGAGTGCTCGGAACGCAGGTGTCGGTCTTCGACGTGTCGGATCCCGCAGATCCACGCAGGCTTGCCCGCCTCACGTTCGACGACGCCAACTCAGCGGCCGAGTGGGACCACCATGCCTTCCTGTGGTGGGCGCCCGAGGAGATCGCCGTGCTGCCGCTCCAACGCTGGTCATGGGACGAGCGTTCCGGCAAGGAAGACCACTTCGCCGGAGCGGTCGTGGTGTCGGCGGCACCTCAGCGTGTCGACCAGGTCGCCGAGATCCGGCACCCGAGCGGCGACCCGGACTGCCCCGAGTGCGTGTGGACGCCACCGGTGATGCGGTCCCTGGTGATCGGCGACACGATCTTCACGGTGTCCGAAGCCGGCGTCCTGGCGACCGACATGGAGACGTACGAGCCCGAGGAGTGGTTGGAGTTCTAGTCAGCTACGAGTCTCGAGTCTCGAGTCTCGAGTAGGGCCTCAGGGGCGCACCATCTTCGGGGGTAGGTGGTGCGTCCCAGCTGCGTTGCTTGGACGGGTCGGTGGGTCGAACAGACCCGCGAGTTCCACGTTTCGAAACTCGAGACTCGGGACTCGAGACTCGGGACTCGATCACCCGAACCGGTATCCGACGGATCGGACCGTGGTGATCCAGCTGGCTCGTTCCTCGCCGAGCTTCGCTCGGAGGCGGCGGACGTGGACGTCGACGGTGCGAGAGCCGCCGAAGTAGTCGTACCCCCACACCTTGGAGAGGATCTGCTCGCGGCTCCA
Source organism: Acidimicrobiia bacterium (assembly GCA_030066265.1). GTDB lineage: Bacteria > Actinomycetota > Acidimicrobiia > Spongiisociales > UBA5794 > SZUA-442. Next base: position 5,938 of record JASJCF010000089.1, read on the forward strand.
CACCCGGTTGGGGTTCTCGACCAGGAATCGGAGGAGCTCGTACTCCATGTAGGTGAGGTCCTTCGGCGTGCCCGCGATGGTGGCCTGATACGTGGCCGTGTTCAGCTCGAGATCGTGATAGCGAAGGATGATCTCCTCCTCGGCCACCGTCTCGAGCGACGACCCGAGCCGATGGAGCCGGACTCGCAGCTCCGCCTGGTCGATGGGCGTGAGGAGGAAGTCGTCGAAGCCATCACGGTCGAGGAGCTCGATGGTGGAGGTTCGGTCGACGACCACCACGGTGGACACGGAGAGCTCCTCCCGCAACTTCGTCGCGATCGTCATGGCGAGATCGGGCAAGTCGCCCAGCTCGATCACCGCCGCATGCCACCCCGACGGCGGCTCCTTGCGGCCTGCGTCGGCAACGTCGGCGACCGGCACCGGCTGGAAGCCGGCACCGAGGATGGCTGCCGTCAGCCCCTGCGAGGGGGATTCGGGATACACCGCCACGTACATCACAACACCGGGAGATATTCCTCGAGCTCGTACTGGGACACGTGCTCTTCGTACCGGGACCATTCTCGTCGCTTGTTGCGCAGGAACCACTCGAACACGTGGTCACCCAGCGCGTCGCGCACCAGCTCGGACGACTCCATCGCCCTGATTGCCTCAGCGAGGTTCTGCGGCAGGTGCCGTATCCCGGCTTCCGCGCGTTCGGCACGGGACATGGTGAGGACGTCGGACCCGGTCTCCGGCGGCAGGGGGTAGTTGTTCGCGATGCCGGACAATCCGGCCGCCAGGATCACCGAGAGGGCCAAGTAGGGGTTGGTGCTGGGATCCGGTGATCGGTACTCGACCCGTGTCGAGTCGATCTTCCCCTTCTTGGTGGAGGGGACCCGGACCAGCGCGCTCTGGTCGTTGCGCGCCCATGTCTCGTAGATCGGTGCATCGAACCCGCCGACGAGGCGCTTGTAGGAGTTGACCCACTGATTCGTGACGGCCGTGATCTCCGAAGCGTGACTGAGCAAACCCGCAATGAAGCCCTCGGCCACCTTCGACAGCCCGTGCTGCCCGGATTCGTCGTGGAAGGCGTTCTGATCGTCTTGGAACAGCGACAGATGCAGGTGCATGCCGGAGCCGTCGTAGCGCTCCAGCGGCTTGGGCATGAACGTGGCGTAGATGCCGTGTTGGAGGGCGATCTCCTTCACGGCAAGGCGCGTGGTCACGATGTTGTCCGCCATGGCCAAGGCATCCGTGTGTCGCAGATCCAACTCGTGCTGGGATGGCGACACCTCGTGGTGGCTGAAGGCAACCGGGATGCCGAGTTGCTCGAGCAGCATGATCGTGGAGCGGCGGTACTCCTGAGCCACGTCGAGGGGCGTCAGGTCGAAGTATCCGCCGCGGTCCAGCGCAACCGGAGGAGTCGAGGAGTCTTCGAAGTAGAAGTACTCGATCTCGGGCGCCACGTAGAACGAGTATCCGAGGTCCGCCGCCCGTTGCAGGTTGCGGCGGAGCACGAAGCGGGGATCGCCGGCGAAAGGCTCGCCTTCGGGCGTGACGATGTCGCAGAACATCCGGGCAACGCCAGCGTCGTCGCCCTTCCACGGGAGGATCTGGAAGGTCGCCGGGTCGGGCTTTGCCAGCATGTCGGCCTCATGCGTGCGTGAGAACCCGTCGATCGCCGATCCGTCGAAGGACATGCCCTCGTCGAGAGCGACCGACAGCTCGGCCGGCGTGATGGCGAACGACTTGAGGAAGCCCTGAACGTCGGTGAACCACAGCCGGATGAACCGGATGCCGCGCTCTTTCACCGTGCTGAGGACGTATTCGTGCTGTCGGTCCATTGCCCCGAGCCCTCGACGACGTCGGACAGCGTACGACCGAGTTGCCGATTTCCACAGGCCGAGCTGTGAGCTGTAACACAGCGTTCACACTCCGGTTACTGCACCGAAACGGCGCCAACCCATCCTCCCGGTCGGCGCTGGCCACGTCCGCACGCCCGCGCAACGAGAACACCGCTGAAAGCGAGGAACGATGCCCTATCGAGCGGAATACATCTGGATCGACGGACGGAAGCCGACGGCCCTCCTCCGATCCAAGACCAAGATCGTGCCGGATGGCGGCGAGCCACCCATCTGGGGCTTCGATGGCTCGTCGACCGAGCAGGCGCCAGGCGAAGCGTCGGACTGTGTGCTCCGGCCCGTCAAGGTGGTGCCAGACCCCATCCGCGGCGGCGATGACAAGCTGGTCATGTGCGAGGTGCTCAACACCGACATGACACCGCACGAGTCCAACACCCGCGTCCTCGCTGTCGAGGCGCAGGAGAAGTACGGAGATCAGGATCCGTGGTTCGGCCTGGAGCAGGAATACACCTTCTACAAGGACGGGCGTCCCCATGGATGGCCGATCGGCGGATTCCCCGCACCCCAGGGTGGCTACTACTGCGGCATCGGAGCCGATGAGATCTGGGGACGGGAAGTCGTCGAAGACCACACATGGGCGTGTCTCGAGGCCGGGCTCTCCATCTCCGGGACGAACGCCGAGGTCATGATCGGGCAGTGGGAGTTCCAGATCGGCCCGCTCGGACCGGTCGACGTCGGTGATCAGCTCTGGATCGCACGCTGGCTGCTGTACCGCATCGCTGAGGACTACGACATCTCAGCCACGCTGAACCCCAAGCCGGTCAAGGGCGATTGGAACGGCGCCGGCATGCACACCAACTTCTCCACATCAGCCATGCGGGAGAGTTGGGACCCGATCATCGCCGCCTGTGAGGCACTCGGCGAGGTGGCGCAAGAGCACGTGGCGAACTACGGCGCGGGCATCGAGGAGCGGCTCACCGGCCTTCACGAGACGGCTCCGTGGTCCGAGTACAGCTACGGCGTGTCCGATCGCGGTGCGTCGGTCCGGATTCCCTGGCAGGTCGACAACGACAAGAAGGGCTACATCGAGGATCGGAGGCCCAACGCCAACGCCGATCCGTACGTGGTCGCCTCGATGATCACGAACACGGTGTGCTCGAAGCTGGCCGGATAGCCGGTCACGGAGAGTCGATCGAATCGATGGGCGGCCCCCCGGGGCCGCCCATTCGTTATTTGCCGCCCATTCGCGTGCGTGTCAGCGGTGAGGCGACTCCGCCGGCTGCCTGAGACGAGTCCTCGTCAGGGAGTGAGGGAGCGGACGACGTCCAATTGGTCCTGGAACGCAACCGTGGTCTCGTTGTATTGCACGACGGCTTCCTGACGGGCGGTGCCGTCATCGGGTGCTCGCAGCCCGTCGATCACGGCGTCGGCGGCCGACACGAGCGCCTGGGAAGCCGTGATGGTGTCGGGCCATGCCGGCGTGTAGGGATCGGGGACGGATGTTGCCGCCACCTCATTCGCCAGCACCTGCGCACCATCTCTCACCGCCGTGAAGCCCGCAAGCGCCGAGTCGAAGTCGATCTCTCCGGCCTCCCACGCGTCATTGACGCTGTTCAACTCGGTCTGGAGCTCACCGGCGGCGGCGTCGAACCGGTCGACCTCCTGGAGGAAGGCGAGGATGTCATTGGGCAGCGTGGTGCTCGTGGTCGTGGGAGGTGCGGTGGTCGTGGTGGTTGCCACCGTGGTCGATGTCGAGGCAGCGAGATCCGCCTCCGGAAGCGACGAGACGAAGACGTAGGTGATCGCAATCAATGCGACGATGACGACCGGGAGCACCCACCGACCTGGCTTGGGATCCTCTTTGCTCACGGGTCGGAGCATAGATCGATGGGGCGGTGGAAGGCATGGTTCGGCCGACTCCGTTCGTCCTCGCCGCAGCTCCGATCGGGTAGGTTGCGCTCATGGATCTCATTGGCACCAATGCTCTCGTCACGGGTGGTGCAGTGCGGGTCGGGCGCTCGATCGCGTCCACCCTGGCTGCCGAAGGCGCAAACGTCTACATCCACTACAACCGATCGTCCGGGCCAGCCGAGGAGCTCGCTGCCGAGCTGCAGAGTGCGGGGGTGCGTGTTGACGTGGGCAGCGCCAACCTCTCAGACCCCGAGTCGGCCACCGGGTTGATCGAACAAGCGACTGAGGCCCTCGGGCCGATCTCCGTGCTCGTCAACAGCGCATCGGGATTCCCCGAGGACACCATCACCGATGTAACCCTGGACCAGCTCCGGACGACGCACGACCTGACGCTCGCCTCGCCTCTCCTGCTGACGCAGGCGTTCGCCGAAGCGCTCCCGGAT
>JASJCF010000090.1 GCA_030066265.1 Acidimicrobiia bacterium
TGAAGGTGGATGCGCCGATCCAGCAAGGCCTCGCCGACGGCGATCCCGACGTGGATGCCGTGTTCCGCATGACCAGGCCGCTTCCTGTCGAGTTCCGCTCCGGCATCTCCGTTGCCCTCGGGGAGCACGTCTGGTGCCCGTTCAACTCCCAGAACACGACGTGGTTCCGTGACGCCTTCCCGCTGCTGTACCTGCCCTCGTACTGCTCGTTCCGCATGACGGACATCTGGAGGAGCTTCGTTGCTCAGCGTGTGGCATGGGCAAACGGATGGAACATCATCTTCGACTCCCCAACCGTGTGGCAGGATCGAAACGAGCACGACCTGCTCAAGGACTTCGAGCTCGAGATTCCCGGGTACCTCCACAACGCCCGGATTGCCGAGGCACTCGATGAACTCACCCTTCCGGGCGGAGTCCATGCGATCGGCGACGCCATGACCCGGTGCTACGACCTCCTGATCGAGATGGGCCTCGTGGGAGAGCGTGAGCGGGAGCTGCTGCGCCTGTGGCTGGACGAATCGGGTGCACGCCTGGCGTGAGCGACACGCGCCGTGCGACGTTTTGCACGGATGCGGCGCTCCGAACACCGAGCCATCCGTCGAGCACGAGTCCTACCCGATGGGGACACGCTGACCATTCTCCGTCGGTGATTCGCAACTCGAGGTCGCTGCGCTGATTGCTTGAGAATTCGGATCCGTTTGCCGAAGGAGGTGTATGTGGCCAGACCTCGGGAGGAGCAGCGTGATCCGGTCCTTGGCAATCGTGACGCCCATGGCGAACGAACGCGAGACGGCTGAGGCCTTTCTCGCAGACGTGGCCACACATACCGAGGCCATCCCGGCTGTCCGGCACTACGTGGTTCTCGACACGGTGTCCACCGACGGCACGGTCGGCATCGTCGAATCGCTCGCCTCGCATTCTCCACATGTGGAGTTCGTCTGGGCGCCGGAGAACCGGTCCGTGGTCGACGCCTACCTGACGGGCTACCGAGCTGCCCTCGACGGGGGGGCGGATTGGGTGCTCGAGATCGACGCAGGCTTCTCCCACCGGCCGGCGGACATTCCGAAGTTCCTTCGCACGGCTCAGGAGGGCTACGACTGCGTGTTCGGGACCAGGTTCGCCCTCGGGGGACGGCTCGACGACGCCCCCATGTCGAGGCGCACCCTCAGCAGGGGAGGCACCCTTCTCGCCAGGGCACTCCTCGATACGAAGCTCTCCGACCTGACGTCGGGATTCCAGCTCTTCCGATGGGAGGCGTTGGCGTACATCCTCGATCACGGCATCGAGTCGCGCGGGCCGTTCTTCCAAACCGAGATGAAGGCGATGACGTCAGGCATGCGAGTCGCCGAGGTGCCGATCGTCTACTCCTCACCCTCGCATTCGGTATCTCGTGATTCGATCAGCGAAGCACTCACCAACCTCTGGCGCCTTCGGCAACGGCAGCGAACGGCGAGTCGGTGGTCGCCGGAAGAGAGCCGTCTCCAAGCTCCGTCGACCTCTCGACGATCCTCGCTCCCATACGGGTGAGAAGGGCGAAACGAGCGATTCGGCAGGGCACACCAGTCAATGGGATGCGGTGACCGTCGCCGGCGTCCGGCAGTCCAGGGACGCCGTTGATCGAGATCTGGAGCCCGGTCGCCGACCGGAACTGCACTGCGACCTGGCTCCCGGGCGCTTCCTAATTGAAGGCTCGGTAGAAGAACGCTGCGAGCTGGCCCCGGGTCAGGTAGGAGTCCGGGCAGAATCGTTCGTTGTCGGGCGGATCGCAGCCCTTGGTGATGCCCTCTGTTGCGAGCCGATCGATGTCGCGCTCGAAGACCGAGTCGTCGTCGTCGAGGAACAAGTCGCCGCCGCCGTCATCCGTGTAGCCGAACGCCCGGCTGAAGAAGGCTGCGAATTGACCTCGAGTGACGTTGGCCTCCGGGCAGTAGCGATCGTTGCCCGGAGGATTGCAGCCCCTGGTGACTCCCGCGGTTGCGAGGATGTCGATGTCTCGCTCGAAGACGGAGTCGTCGTCGTCGAGGAACAGGTCGCCGCCCCCGTCGTCAGACCAGCCGAAGGCCCTCTTCATGAATGCGGCGAACTGGCCGCGGGTCACGCGATCATCGGGGCAGAACTCGGTGTTGCCTTCCGAAGGGTTGCATCCAACGGTGATGCCCCGGTCGGCCAACCATTCGATCTCGTCGAAGAACAGGTGGCTTCTGGGAACATCGACGAAACGGGCGGGAAGGGGAGGAGGATCACCTTCACCGGAAATCGTGAGCGTGAACGAATCCGAAGTGCTCGACGAGACGGTGACGGTCGCATCGCCCAAGACGATGGACTCTCCGATGCCCAGCACGTGATCCAGCGGCTGGCCGTACATCGACTGGTCTTGCCACGCGAAGGGAACTGCGGGCTTTGGCCGCACGTCGGCGTTGAGGCTCCAGCACGTGTCACACCGGTCGACTTCGTAGACCTCGACGCCGTTCCACACCGGCGGAAACGGATCGTTCGCCGAGGAGATGCGTGCACCGAGGACGAAGAACTCGTCGCCTGTGTCGACCACGAAGCCCTGTGTCCCGTCGACGCCGATCTCGTGAAGCGTCACGGTTTGGCTTCCCCCGTTCCACAGCGCCATGTCGTCCGGGTCGATCCATCCTGCCGCGTAGCGGTTGATGACGATCGTCGCATACGGGTACGGGTACGAGCCGTAGAGGGTGCCGTTGCCGACCGTCCACCGGTTGTAGTTGCCCGACATGAGGTCGATGGCGTTGTCGTACTCGAAGTTCGAGCTGTGGGTGTACGAGTGCGGCCATGAGAGCATGTGGCCCATCTCGTGAGCGAGGGTCGTCCACGAGATCGTTCCCGACGGCGTCTCCAAGACTCCGATGTATCCGTCTCGGAAGTTCGATGGGTATTTCGGTGTGAACCCGCACGCAGAGCCAGGAGGGTTGCAGACCAGGCCGGGTCCGGCGAACCCACCGGAGTTGTTGCGGATGAAGAGCGCTGCGTCCGCCGAACCCGAGGTTGCGGCTCGGGCGTGGGTGGCGCAGTCGCTGCCACCCGGAACTGCGCCGCCGACGACGAAGTCCGGGTCATATCGGCCGTCGGAGATCCAGGAGAAGTATGCGGTCATTCGCGTCTCGGCCTCAGCGACGAAGTCGGCTGCCGAGATGGGAACCGCCCCAGCGTCCGGGCACTCCCACACCTCGAACACGTCCTTTCCGAGCGTGTACCGCCTGACCTCGTCCGGATGGGGGATCAGCCCGAGCGGATCAGCCGCGCCCTCGAGCGTGAGCGACGGCCCGGGATCCGACACCCACGGAATGGGCTCGATGATGTCGTTCTCGGCGATCGGGGGTGCAACGGGCACGGCCTCGCCCGACGAGGCCTGGGTTGGCGTGATCGTTGCGAGTGACACAGACAGGAAACCGAGGACCACGAGTGTCCGAGTTCGCCCTCGACCCAGATGCCTCATCCTGCGGTGCCCCCGCTTCCGATCGCTGCTCGCTCGGCCGTCATCGTCCGAATCGATCGGCCGAAGTGGTCTGCGCCACCGCGGCGAATCGATTCCGGCGAGGGTACCGCTCGAGCGTGCTTCGCCCCCCGACCGAGTCCACGCCGCTACGGGATGGCATGGACGGTGGTGCCGATGGCCGCCCAGTCGTAGAGGGCAGCAGCCTTGTCATCGGACTGACGGACGCAGCCTCCCGATCGGAAGGACCCGAGCTCGGACTCGGTCTGCATCGGTGCCCCGCCCGGGTATCGGGGGATCGAATGGAATCCGTAGGCCCATTGGTTCCCGAACGTGCGAGGACGGACGAACCGAACCATGTCGCGCATCGTGATGCCGCCGTATGGTGCCCAGGCCTTGCGGGACTTCGAGTACACCGTGTAGGTGCCGAAGCGCGGAATGCCCTTGCGTCCCGACACCGCGTAGGTGTCGACCAGCTGCTCGTTTCCGTCGATCAGCCAGACCCGCTGTTCGGAGTTCGAGTAGATGATCCGGCGGCCCTTGCCCACGTCCGGGTACGGAGGTGGTGGCCGCTCGGGCGGCACGTTGGGCGTGAGCCGTAGGACTTTGCCCACGAACACGGCCATGTGTCCCCTCCGGAGCTTCTGGACACCGCAGTAGCTGGCCTCGTCACATCCGGAGGTCACGCCGGCTGCGGCGAGAGCGTTGATGTCGGCCTCGAAGATCGAGTCGTCGTCATCGGTGAAGCGATCGACGTCTGACGCCGGGAGCTCGAATGCCCTGACGATGAACGCTGCGATCTCCTGGCGGGACACCGGCCGCTCGGGGCAGAACTGGTCGTTCGCTGGTGGATTGCAGCCCCTGGTGATGCCAGCAGCGGCGAGGGCGTTGATGTTGCCGGCATGTGTCGAATCGGCGATGTCCGTGAATGGCCCGTCCGCGATCGGCTCCAGGCCGAGAGCCCGTGTCAGGAGGCTCGCCATCTGGGCACGAGTGAGGAGATCGTCGGGACAGAACTCGTCGTTCTCGGGAGGGTTGCACCCGACGGTGATGTTGGCGGCTCGGATGGCTTCGATCCACCCCTCCTCCGACATGCCGTCGTCGTCGACGAAGGTCCCGCCCGGCGGGAGTTCGGGCAGCTCGTCTGCGAACGCCACGGCGGGCAGTGCGAGCACGGCCAGGATCACGGCGGCGAACAGCAGCCACCTCGTCGTCCTCGGCATCAGGTCTCCATTTCTCCCAGTGGAGCCATGTATCGGCGTTTCGGCAGGTCTACTCAAGTGGCGAATGTGCGATCGCGCAACCCCAAATCCCGGTACAAATCGATCAGAGCCTGCTGTTCGACATCCCAGTTGTAGCGCTCGGCGGTGTCGGTGAGCGCACTGCGATATCGATCTGCATCATCGAGAATGCGCGTGATCGCTTCGGCCAGCGCCTCGGGATCATCTGCGTCGCACACCTCTCCGATTCCCTGTTCCTCGACGACCCGCCCGATCTCGGGGGAGTCCGACCCGACCACGGGGATCCCGGCCATCACGTATTCGAAGAGCTTGTTCGGCAGCGACGTGTGGTACGAGACCGACGAGTTCACGATGTTCGCCAGCCCGACGTCCGCAGATGCTGAGTACGAGATGAGCTCGTCGTTGGGCACGGGCCCGAAGAACCGGACGGCACCTCCCAGGCCGCGGTCGCGCACCATCGTCTCGAGGGCAGCGCGGTAGTAGCCGTAGCCGATGATCACCAAGGTGACGTTGTCGAGGGACTCCACCGCATCGATCGCCGGTTCGATGCCGCGGTTCTCTTGGATGGATCCCTGGTAGATCACGACCCGCTCGTCGTCGGATATGCCGAGCTCGGCTCGGAGGTTCTTGGTGTCGTCGATCGTGGTGGGCACGGGGACGTTGAGGATCGTGAGGGTGGGATCCGGAAGTGTCCCGTACAGTCTCCGGTTCCAGTCGACCCATGATGGGCTTGCGACGATCATGGCATCGACGTGCGGCAGCAGGCTCCCTTCCTCCTCGATGGCCTTGGCGCGCGCTTCGGCCGTCATCCGATTTCTCTCCGTCTGGAGCTCGTGCGAGTCGTACACGAGAAGCCCACCGGACTGCTTCTTGCACGCAACGCCGATGGCCAGGGTGTTGAGGTCGTGGCTGTGGAACACGTCGGCCTGGGTTGCGACACCGACGGCGATCATCCTGCGGTTGATCGCTTGCTGTTTGAGCCACTCGCTCTGCTGTCCGAGGAGGCGCTTCGCCAGCCGGAACGACCACCGGGCGAGCCGGGCGAGGGAGCGCAAGATCGGGGTGGTGATCGAGCCCCAGATCCGGCTCAAGGAGGTGGGGGAGCCCACCTCGGCCTGCGTTCGCCGTGGTGGTGCTCCCAGGCGTTCCCCCGGCGTTGCCGTGGATGGAGCCGACAGGGTCCCGAGGTCGGCGACCCGGGCCTCGTTGTACGTCTCGCCAGTCAGCCGCTCGTGTCTGGCCTCGATCGTGCCTGCATACCGCTGCGCGAGACGATTGAGGGCCGGCACGCCGAAGCTCGAGCGAGGGACGCGCACCACGGAGATGCCCTCATCGGTGGTCTCGCGCTCCGGAGTCACCCGAGGGACGAGGAGGGCCACGACCGTGACCTGATGGCCGGCCTCGATGAGCGAGGTGGCCTCCTTGGTCACCCGAGCGTCGTACTCGAACGAGTTCTTGACGAACATGCAGATTCTCACGGGGGGAGTATGGGCAGACGGGGTCCGCTGTACCATGCCCGCCGATGGAAGCAGACCGGGCTGACGCCGACCGGATCGAAGCGCTCGAGCAGTCCCTGATCGACGAACGGGCGGTTCGCGAGCAAGCTCAGCGTCGAGCGAACGAGCTCGAGCAACGAGTCGCAACATGGCGGACGAGGGCCGAAGAGCGCGCATCGAGGATCGAGCGGCTCGAGCGAGAACGCCGCGAACGGGCGAATCCCGCTGGGTGGTTGCGGTCACAGGTCGCCACGTTGCGCGGCTCGGCAGCAGAGGAGGCTGATCCGGCCCAGGCGGCTGGCGGCCTCGAGACCGCGCATCCCACGGCCCTCCGGAGAAGCCTGCCAGGCACGTCCATCGCTCACAACATCGAAGGTCCCCTGGCGACGATTCTGGGCCAGGCCGATGCCGTCGACCTCGACGAACGGCCGTGGGATGCCGTTGACCTCGTCGTGGTGGATCCCGCTCGTCTCGGCGATCTCGATCGTCTCGATTCCTGGCTCGATCTCGCCCCTCGGCCACCGACGGTCGTCGTCTCGGACGAACCTCATCGGTGGCGGGGCGCCGAGACAGTCATCGGCGCAGGACCACCAGGAGAGGGTCGGAACCTCTCACTTCCCGAGCCGATCGTCGAAGCATCGGATAGGTCGATCACTGAGATCCTCGCGGGAACGAGTGGCACGATCGTCGACGAGAGCGGGGAGGTCACGGGGATCCTGTCCGAACTCGACGACTCCACCAGCGGAGCGATCGCATCGGCAGCCGCATCCGGGATACCCGTCGCACCCAGCCGTGATCTCGTTCGATCACCCGGCCAGTCGACGCGATCACGCCGCTGGGCTTGGGAGCACCGGGACCCAGCCGTGCTGCTCACGGAGCTCCTTGATCGGGTGGGGGTCGCTCACAAACCACTGCTCCCGCACACCGCGGGGCTGCTGATCTCGAACCGGCCTGACCGTGTCGTCACCGCCGTGGAGGGGTTCATGGCCCAGACCTATTCCGAATGTGAGTTGGTGGTGGGCTGCCACGGGATCTCGACCGATCCCCTTCGCTCGCTCGTGGATGAGCAGGGATGGGGAGATGCCGTGTCGATCCTCGATCTTCCCACGACCATGCCCCTCGGGTCGTGCACCAACGAAGCGGCAGCCGCCACGACTGCGTCGGTGCTGGCCAAGATCGACGACGACGACCACTACGGGCCGGGCTATCTGCGGGATGCGGTTCTCGCGATGCGCTATTCCGGCGCCCCGGTGATCGGGAAGGCCGCACAGTTCACGTACGTGGAGTCGGCGGATCGAACCGTTCTGCGACGGGCACAGACCGAGGAGACGATGGTGACCGGCATCCTCACCGGTGCAACCCTCGTGTTCGAGCGAGCGATCTGGGACGCCGTGCGCTTCCCAGACCGGCCGAGGATGATCGACATCCACTTCCTCAACGGTGTGCGCGCAGCGGGCGGGACGGTCTACGCCAACAGTCGCTGGGAGTTCGTGTATCGGCGAGGTCCTGGGGCGCACACGTGGGATATCAGCGACGAACGGACCCTCGAGGCATCCGAGCCGGCATGGGACGGATGGCGACCGGAGCGATCGCACGTATGAGAGCCCTGCTCGGCCGGCGCGCACGCCGCCTCCGTGTCGGTGTCTTCGGCTATGACCTCAAGTTCATTCGGCCCATCCTGGAGAGGCTCGAGGCCGATCACGGTGTCCGCATCCGTGCCATCGAGTCGGGCTCACTCCACGCCTTCCCCGAGGACGACATCGATGAGCTCGTTCGCCAATCGGATGTTGTGGTCGCTGAGTTCTTCGGTCCGTACGTCGAGTCACTTGCGCGCTTGACCGGTGGGCGAACACCGCTCGTGGTGAGGCTGCATCGGTTCGAGCTCCATCGGGGCTACGCCGACGAGATCGACCCTGCATCGATCCAACGGGTGGTTTGTGTCAACCGGCACTATGCCCGTGCGTTCGCCGAACGGACATCGTGGCCGGCCGACCTGGTCGAGGTCATCCCCAACGCCATCGACATCGACCGGTTCGACCGCCCGAAGCTCCCAAACTCCGACTCGACGGTCGGACTGCTCGGCGTGGCCTCTCGCCGCAAGCGCCTGGATCTGGCTCTCGACACGATCGACGCGGTCCGAATCGACCACCCGGATGTCGTGCTCAGCGTGAAGAGTCATCGCCCCGCCGAGCTCAAGTGGGTGATGGACGACCCTGCCGAGCGTGCGTACTTCGACGGTATCGAGCACCGCCTCGCCCAGGGCATCGCCGAAGGAGCGGTGACATGGATCCCGCATGGGCCCGACGTCGAGACCTGGCTGATGGGAATCGGATACGTGCTCTCGGTCTCCGATGACGAGAGCTTCCACATGGCTCCCGCCGAGGGAATGGCGAGTGGGGCCATCCCCGTCGTCAGGAACTGGCCGGGAGCCGACACCGTGTACGACCCCCGATGGCTCTTCACCGAACCGAGCGAGGCAGCGCACGCACTTGCCACCTACCTCGGCGATGAGGATCGCCGACGCGCTGCGGCCGAGCTGGCACGCGTCCAAGCGGAGGCGTTCTCGCTGAGCGATGTCGCGAGCCGATGGGCAGACCTGCTCGTGTCGACCGCCGAGCAGGCTCGGAGTCGCTGACATGAGGATCACGCTCGTGACCAGTGGCGACCCCACCGTGAATCCACGTTGTCGACCGCTGGTGTCCGTGCTGCTTGCGGCCGGGCACCGCGTCACCGTGGTGAGCCCGCGGACCGAGGACATCCTCAGCGGTGTGGATCATCGATCAGCGAGACCGACGCGCCTGATGCGCTGGCAGGCTCGCCTCACCGGGGCGGACGCCGCAACCGATGCCATCGTGCGGGCGACGGCTGCGTCCTCGCCCGATCTCGTGTACCCGCTTCGTGAACGGGATGTCTCGATCGCCGACGCAGTCTCCGAGGCTTGGTCCCTGTCCCGACCAGGGTGGGTGTCGCCGCAGCGAGATTTCGTGTGGGCAGGTCCGGGTGGCCAGGGTCTCGAGGAGCCGACCACGAGCGATGCTCCTGCGGCCGGTCGCAGCGTCGACATCGTGGCTCGATTCACCGCGACTTCGCCGGCGCAGTATCTCGCCGATGGACTGGAACATCTCGGTGTCGTGGTTCGGCGGTGGGATGGCTCGATCGACTGGGGCGATGTGCCCCCTGACAGTGCGGCGGTGATCTACGTCGAGTCGCCGTATCCGGCGATGGATGCCGCCGGCGCGCGGCACGCCGATGTCCCGATCCTGTTCTGGGTGCACCACGGTGAGCATCACCAACCGGCGAATGTCCGGCTCGCAGATCGATATCAGGCCGACGCCGTGCTGATGGCGCACTCGTGGCATCTCGCTCATCAGTATCCCCAGCCCGTCTACGCCCTTCCCTTCGGCGTGCCGACCACGTTGCTCTCTGCGACCCAGCCGAACTACTCAGACCGGACCATCGATGTCGCCATGGTGGGGGCTGGCCTCGATGCGGTCGACGGCTGGTACGGCCGGCGCGGCGAGCGAGTCAGGCAGATCGAGGCACAGGGTTCGATGCGGTCGATATTCCGGTACGGGATGCTTCCCGCAGAGATGATCTCGCTCTACGAGGACGCCAAGGTCGTGATCAACGACGGTGGAGCGCAACACCATCCGATCACCATGCGCGTATTCGAGGCGATCGGTGCGGGTGCCGCCCTGGCCACTGAACCCGCCCCGGGCCTCGGTGCGCTGTTCGACGAGGGCACCGACTTCACGACCTTGCACACCACGACAGCGGATGAAGTCGAGCGGCTGCTCACCGGCCCCGACACCGCAGCGCGCGCGGCGAAGGCCCACCGGAAGGCCCTGGACGCGCACACCTACCAGCACCGAGCCCAACGGGTCTTGGACATCGCGGCGAGCCTGGAGCCGGGAGAGCAACGGCACCCTCGACAGCCGGCGACGTCCGTCGGTGTCGCCGCCGTCGTCGATCGGGATGTCGAAGTCCAGTCGGTGCTCGTGTCGGGAAGCCTCGAGTCGGGCATGGACCTCCGGGACCGTGAGGTCCGGCACCTCACCTCTGATGACGCCTACCGGCCGCGGAGTTTCGATGCCGCGGTCCTGTCGACGGGTGGCGAGGAGATGGCGATCGAATTGGCGCGCGAGTACGTGTACGTGTCGGGCAACGCCCCCGAGCTCGTCGATGCGGCCCGCCGTCTGCTGCCCG
>JASJCF010000091.1 GCA_030066265.1 Acidimicrobiia bacterium
GATGGGAGGCCGTCATTGACTGCCACGCTCGAGCCATCCTCTTGGCTGATCACTCGCATGGCTACGGCGCCGGTAGCGGGATCCACGAGCTCTCGGACGGTGTCTCCGGCAGCGAGGACCGTGGCTGAGTCGTCGGAGCGCTGTGCGAGCGCAAATGCACTCGCCGCGACGAGGACGAAGACCGCAGCCACTGCCATGAGCGGTGCCCAACGCGAGGTGCGGGCGGAACCGGATGCCCGATGATGATCGATCGACGGAATCGTGTCACCGACCGTCGAAGGTGCTTCTCCACTCGAGATTCTCGCCTCGATGCGGTCCCAGACGATCGGATCGGGGTCGACCGGCGGGAAGCTGTCGACTAGCAATTCAGATATCCGGTCGGAGTTGATGTCATTGGCGAACGGATGTTCGGGGCCCGAGCCGTTCATCGGCCCAGCGCCGTTCGATCCGGAGCCGGAGTTGTCGTCGCGCATGGTGTTCTCGGTTCTCTCTCAGACGGCTTCGGTACCGAGTGCGAGTTGCAGGCGTCGCATCCCGGCTCGGATCCGGCTCTTCACCGTGCCCTCGGGAACTCCGAGGATCTCGGCGACGTCCCGGTACGAGTAGCCGTCGAAGTACGCCATCGCAATCGGTGTCCGTTGCTCATCCGGGAGACTCATCAACGCCGCCCGGACGGTGCCACCTGTTACTGATGTCATTGCCAGTTCTTCGGTACCGGCGGCGGGCGTGGATGCTTGTTTCCGATGGTCGGCGAGTTCGCGGGCTTGCGCGGCTCGGCGTGAGCGAAGGAGATCGATGGCCCGACCGTGCGCATCCATCTGGAGGAACGACTTGAGTGACCCTCGGCTCTCATCGAATCGCTCGAAACGCTCCCACAGCCGCACGAAGATGTCCTGGGTGATGTCAGCGGCGAGATCGCGATCCTTGAGGATGCCGAGTGCGACGCCGTTGACGTGGGCGGAGTAGAGGTCGTATGCCTCCTTGAGTGCGGCAGCGTCTCTCTGGCTGATCCGATCGACGAGTGCTGCATCCCGCTGACGGGTTACGGCTGGGTCCTCGGTGATGTGTTCGTTTGCGAGTGTGGTCACGGTGTGCTTCTTTCGTTGTCCCCTGATTTAGTGCTAAGTTACAACGAACGGGGGTTAGTGTCAATTCCCGATTCCCGAATCCCCGGCGAACAGCCCCGAGTCGATAGATTCAGTACCAAATGACCACCGATGACGAACAGAACGAGTTGACCTTGCAGGAGGTCGCCGACGAGCTCGGCCTGCATTACATGACGGTGTACCGGTACGTCCGGCTGGGGATGCTCGACGCATCCAAGCGTGGACGCTCGTGGGTGGTCACGAGAGACGACTTCGATGCGTTCACCGCTGCTTCCGCCGAGCCGACCGAGCGAGGCACGGCGGAATGGGATCAGCGATTGCTCAACCGGATGGTGGCTGCCGACGATGCCGGGGCATGGCAGGTGGTCGAATCGGCCCTCACCTCCGGCATGACGGTCTCAGACGTCTACACGAAAATGGTGACGCCGGCATTGACGGCGGTTGGTGAGCAGTGGCGTGACGGCAAGATCGGCATCGCCGAGGAACACGCCGCATCCCAGATCGCCTATCGGATCGTCGCCAGGCTCGGCCCGAGAGCTGCGCGGAGGGGCGTCAAGCGAGGGACGATTCTCCTCGGCTCGACGGCGACGGAGCTGCACTCGCTTCCCTTGTCGATCGCGGCGGATCTCCTTCGACTGGAGGGCTTCGAGGTGATCGACTTGGGGGCGAACCTCCCGCCGGAGTCCTTTGCGCAGCGGGCGGCCGTCACGAATGCCCTCATCGCCGTCGCAATCGGCGTGACCGCCCCAGATCAGGACGACGAGATCCGCAACACGGTTGCTGCCCTCCGGGATGCCACGGACTCCCCGATCCTCGTCGGCGGGCGGGGCGTGGGCAACCTCACTGCCGACGACCTCGGCGTCGACGCCGTGGCGGCCTCAGCGGAAGACGCCGTCGGCATCATCGAACGCCTCCTCAGCGAGGAATGACCGACCGGCACATACGGCGTTCCATCAGCAGCGGCGGCTCGAGGAACCTCGTGTACGCGAATGAGGGGCCGACCGAGGTCGGCCCCTCATCAATTGGTCGGCCTGGGGAGATGATCTCTCCCCGATGCACTGTCGATCAGGTCTCGACTTGCTTTCCTGCCTCGGTCCACGCCAACCAGCTTCCTGTGAAGCCCTTGGACGTGTCCTTCTGGAGGAGATGCAGGATCGGCACGCTCAGTGAAGCACGCCACCCGGACTTGCAGTACACGATGACCGTCGTGTCCGTCGGGATCTCGACGTCGGTCACACCGAGTGTCCGCACGGGAGCATTCTCAGCCGTGGGGATGTGGCCCTCGGAGAACTCCTCGGGTGAGCGGACGTCGAGGGCGAATGCTCCGGCCTCGATCGCCTGCTCGACGGTGTCGGCATCGCCAGCCGTCAGGAAGCCCTCAGGGATGGTGCTCAGGAAGCCATCCACGGCCTCGACCATCTCGGGCTGGAAGTCGGGTGCTCCGACGACCTCGGCCTCGACGGCCTCGGTGCTGATCTCCTCACCGGCGTCGGTCCATCCATTCCATCCGGGCACGTACGCCTGGAGGTTCTCGTAACCGATCATGCCGAGTGACGACGTCGCCAGGCCGGCACGCCAGCCCGACTTGCAGTAGATGAACACCGGACGGTCGGTCGGGATCTTGTCGAGGTTCTGGCCGAGCGTCCTGAGCGGAATGCTCACCGCACCGGGGATGTGACCGGCGGCGTACTCGTCCGGCGTGCGAACGTCGACGACGAGCCCACCACTGGCCTCGACCGCCTCCTTGAACTTCGTCACGTCTCCTGCGGAATACCAGCCCTCCGGGATGGTGGCTGCGTATTCGGCAACCGCCGTCTGGACATCGAAGGCGGCGACCGTGGTCGTCGGTGCTTCGGTGGTGGTCGGTGCTTCCGTCGTCGTGGCTGCTTCCGTTGTCGTAGATGCGAGCGGCGAGTCTTCGGCGAGCGTCGACGTGGTGTCGGACGCATCGTCGGTGCCACCGCACGCAGCGAACACGAGCGCAATCGCCAACAGCAATGCCACCAGTGTTGACTTGCGGAACCTGTCCATGCTTTTCCTTTCCATTCAATGCAGCCGACGTGCGACTGCGTTCTCAGTACTCGCGTTGGAGGTGGGCAGAACCGCCCTGGCTCTAGCCCTCCTGGCTCTGGTCTTCCTGGCTCTGGTCCTCCTGGCTGACCTCATCGTGTGATGAAGCCCCCGATCCCACCGTGACCGCCTCGGCTTGGGCATCCAGCTCGTCCATCCACTTGCTGTGTTCGAGGCGGGCGTCGGCCTCCTCGACCCATCCGGTCGTCATCCCGGAAATGGCCTTGTAGACGTACGTGAAGTAGAGATGACCGATCAGGAACAGCGTGAGGGCGAGCATCGAAAGGTCGTGGATCACGGCCGCAGCAGCGAGCCCGCTCGCTCCGAGCTGGGGCTTGAAGAACCACATCGCCAGACCGCTCACCACGACGGTGGCCGAGACCAACATCACGGCGGCGTGGTGGAGCTTCTGGCCTGCGTTGAGCCTCCCCTGCGGCGGCATCTCGACGGCGTGGCCCAGGAAGTACCGGTACATCGTCTTGAACCACTCGATGTCGTCTCGGTCGTACCGGAAGGAGTCGTAGACGAGCTCACGGGCTCCCTTGCGGTCGAGGATCAGGTACGCAGCGGGCACGGCGAGGAAACCGATCGCTCCGATCCGGTGGATCAGCCGGGACCATCCGCCCGCAGCGAGCCAGCCGAGCGGATCCCACAGAAGCACGAGGCCGGTCAGAAGCAACACGACGAATGACGTTGCGAGCAACGCGTGCACGATGCGCTGCTTCGTGCGGTACCTCAGAACCTGGTGTTCGTGCTCGACGGTGGTCGCCATCATGCCTCCTCCGACGAGTCGCCATCTCCGACGAGTTGCTCGGCTTCCTCGATGTCGCGTAGCTCGGCCATGTGGTTGCGCCGGGCGATCACGCCGGCAACGCCTGCGGCGACGGCGGTCGCACCGATGAGACCGATCGACACGGGCTGGACGACCCCCTGCCACACGTTCGCCACGGTCGGCGGATCCGGGTCTCTGGGCAGGCCGAGGACCTCCGGGTCGTCGGGCAGCACGAGGATGACGCCGAGCCCGCCGGCCTGGGTCTCGCCGTAGACCTGGGCGTTCGGATAGTGGGCTCGCAGGGCCTCGGCACGGGTTCGGGCAGTGCGCAGCATCTCGGACCGCTCTCCATACTCGAGCGCCTTGCTCGGGCAGGTCGACACGCACCAGGGGCCTCCGCCGGCGTCCGTCGTCGCCTTGCACCCATCGCACTTGGTCGAAGCGCCGTCGACCATGCGGGGCACGTCGTAGGGACACGACGTCACGCAGTACTCACACCCCGAGCAGGCCGGTGTGTTCAAACGGGTGAGCCCATCTTCCTTGTAGAGGGCTCCGGTGGGGCATACGGCGACGCAAGCTGCGTCTTGGCAATGGAGACAGCGGTGGTTGTCGAAGCCGCCCTCCAGGTCGGGGAACGAGCCCCGGACCTGTTCGATCAGTTCGATGTAGCTGACTCCTGTGGGGAGCTCGTTACCCGTCTTGCAGGCGAGAGCGCACGCTTCACACCCGATGCATCGGCCGAGGTCGAGGACGAATGCCTGCGCCATCTCAGACCTCCGTCACGATCTTGACGAAGTTGATGCGCATGCCCGCGCCGCCGCTGATCGGGTCGAGGGCGTAGTCCGTCTGGAGCTCCGTGTCGCTGGCGCCCTTGCCGTGAGCCCGGGTCAGGCCGGGTGCGTTCTGACCGAAGCCGTGTGGCATGAAGACGGCGTCCGATCGAATCCGCTCGGTCGCCTTGACGGCGATCGGCCCGGACCGGGCTCCATCTTGGTTCTCGAGCCAGACCTCCTGGCCGTCACGAATTCCCTCGGATGCAGCCGCTTGCGCGTTGATCCAGACTTCGTTGGTCGGATATCGCTCATTGAGCGCCGGCGTGTTCTGCGTCTTTGCGAACGTGTGGACCGGATGGCGCCCGTAGAGCAGTCGGTAGAACCCGCGCGGTGGCTCCGGTGTCGACTCGTACTCGGGGATCGGGTCGAATCCGGCATCGGCGAGCTGCTGGCTGAAGAGCTCGATCTTCTCGGAAGGTGTGTGGAACGGGCTTGCGCCGTCGTAGTCCTCCAGGTACGGCTTGCCGTTCTGGATGATGATGCCGTCGTTGGCTCGCATCTCGTCGAGGCTCGACCCCACCGATCGGAGCTCGCGATCGAGGTACTCCTCGATGGTCTCCCATCCGAAGTAGGCGTCGAGCCCGACGCGCAGGCCGAGCTCACGGGCCATCCACCACGCTGGGCGCGTCTGATACATCGGTGCGACAGCGGGCTCGCGCATGGCGATGTACGGCGTCTTGTGGGACACGGACCACAGCGTGTCGTAGCGTTCGAGGTACGTGGACTCGGGCAGGACCACATCGGCCCAGGCAACGTGCTCTTGGGGAAGCACGTCGATGGCGACCACGAGGTCGAGCGCCGCAAGGGCCTCTCGGGTCCGGGGCTTGTTCGGGACCGAGTTCAACAGGTTGGTCCCGTAGACGATCAGGCCCTCGATCCGGTACGGGTCTCCCGTGATCATCGGGTCGATGAGCTCTTGGAGCGCCGTCGCCCCGCGCAGGAAGGTCTCGCGGGCCCCATCGGCGCGGGCCTTGCCGCTCGGGCCGAGCGGCAGTTCGTCGCTGGTCTCGGCTGCCCCGGCCGAGCATCCACCGGCACTGCCGGCAACGGCATAGGGAGGATGCGGGTACTCCTCGAGGTATGGCGCCTTGTTGAAGTACATCCCGCCACGACGCCCGTAGGCGCCAAGCAGGGCGTTGACGAGGTAGGTCGCACGCAGGCGTTGCGTGTCGTTGCCGTACCACGTCACGTGGCGCCCCGGCATGATGACCGATTGGGGCTTGCGCTCAGCCATCACGCGGGCAGTCTCGATGATCTGGCCCTCCGACAAGTCCGTGATGGATGCCGCCCAGGCAGGCGACTTGTCTGCGACGTGTGCGGCGAGACGGTCGAAGCCAGTGGTCCAGCCGCGGACGTAGTCAGCGTCGTAGAGCTCCTCGGTCACGAGGACGTTGAGCCAGGCGAGCAGCAGCGCCGTATCGGTGCCGGGCTTGATGGGCAACCAGTGGTCCGCCTTCGTGGCAACCGAGGAGAATCGGGGATCGACAACGATGACCTTGCCACCGTCGCCCCACATGTCTGCGAAGTCCTGCATGACGGTGTTGCGCGTGTCCTCGCCGATGTGGCTGCCGATGAGCGTGAGGCAGCGGAGCCCGTCCCAGTCGACTGGTTCGTGCCCTCCGACGCCCATGCCGAGCGTCAGCTGAGCCGCCTCCTCGCGAGGGCTCAAGCACAACGAAGAGGACGGCTTTGCGGCGTTCGGTGTCCCCCAGGCCTGGGAGAAGTGGTCGGTGAACCAGTACTCGCCGGAGGTGTGGCCGAAGATGGCCAGGGCTTCGGGCCCCGATCGCTCCTTGATCTCGAGGAGCTTGTCGGCGATGAAGTCGAGGGCCTGCTCCCACGAGACCTCCTCGAACGATCCCTCGCCGCGTTTGCCCGACCTCATCATCGGTGCTTGCAGGCGATCGGGATCGTTCATGAACGACACGCCTCCCTGGCCTCGTGCGCACAGCATGCCGCGACTCTTGGGGTCGGCCGGGTTCCCGTCGATCTTGCGAACCTCGCCGTTGACGCTGCTCACGACGATGCCGCACCGCCAGGGACACATGTCACAGACACCGAACGTGGTCTCGATGGCGCCTTGCCGGTACCACGGCGTGCCGTCGGTTGCGGCGTGAGCCGCTCGGGGAAGGAGACCGGCTGCGGCCATCGTCGCCGCCCCGGCGGTGAAGAACGTCCTGCGCGAGATTTCGAGATCGACGAGACTCATGTCACCTGCTCCTGACCACTGCATCGACCGGCTGCAACCGTGACCTCACCACAATTCCCGAGTTCCAGAGTCTGTGACTCATAATCTAACCCATATTGTCATTCAGGCGCACGTATTGCACCCGCCGCGCTGCACGCAGCGAAGACCATTCGCCATGTGACGGCCTTCGGTGGCCAACGACCGAGCACGGAGTCATACGAACAGCGTGGTGCTCGTCGCAGATGCGCCGGGCTACCGACCGGGACCCCTGATCGTCACCGGCGACACCGGCTCGGGTGGCACCGGCTCGGGTGACCTGTACTCGGGCGAAATATGCTCGGGTGACGCCGAACTAGGAACACCGGCACTCGGCACTCGAGCCACCAGCGCCGCTCCCCCCCCACTTCACGCAGCCAGCTTCACGCAACCCACTTCACGCAACCCACGCCCGCCGATCGAGCCACTCGCATCTCGCTGACGTGACGGAACGTGAACACGGAGCGCTCGACATAGGTGAGCGATGACGAAGAAACCTGAGCGCGACCACCGCAGATTCGGGAATACCTGAGCCGTTCGGTCGGTTTCGACTTGCCACTGACCACGACGACGAGAGGTTTCCATGGCCGACACGAGAGAACTGACACTCCCTGTCCTACCCCTCCGCAACGGCGTGGTGTTCCCGCACATGGTGGTGACGCTACGGATCGAGACCGAGGAAGGTGCGCTAGCCGCTGCGGCAGCCGAGCAATCCGACAACACCATCTTGCTGGTCCCGAGGGTCAACGGCGACTACGCCAGAGTGGGGACCGTTGCGCGGATCCAAGACACCGACGGCAACGCCGTGGTGGTCGAGGGCCTCGCCCGCGCCCGCGTCGGTGCCGGACGCAGCGACGATCAGGGGGCGCTGTGGGTGGATGCCGAGCAGTATCCCGAGACGGACGTGCACGACGAGGCGCTGGACGACCTCGCCGGCGAGTATCGAGCCGTGGTCCGAGAGGTGCTCGACCAGCGCGGGATGGGTGGCGTCGCCGAGCGCATCCTCGGCATCGAGGACCCCAGCCAGCTGGCCGACCTCGCGGTGTATTCGCCCGATCTCTCCCTCGAACAGAAGGTCGAGCTGCTCGAAACCGTCGACGTGCGCGAACGGCTCGGCAAGCTCATGTCGTGGATGAGCGAGGTCCTCGCTGATCTCACGCTGCGGCGCAAGGTCAGGGACAGCGCCACCGAGCGGATCGACAAGTCCCAGCGCGACTACCTCCTCCGACAGCAGCTCGAGGCGATCAAGAAGGAACTCGGCGAGGAAGCGGATGCCGCCTCCGAGTATCGCCAGCGGCTCGAAGACACCGACCTTCCCGAACAGGCACGGGAGTCCATCGAACGCGAGATCGACCGCCTCGAGCGGATGTCCGAACAGTCCCCCGAACACTCATGGATCCGCACCTGGCTCGACACGATGTTCGAGATCCCGTGGGGCACCAAGTCGGACGATCGTCTGGACCTCGATGAGGCGTGGACGGTGCTCGATGCCGACCACACGGGGCTCGACGACGTCAAGGAGCGCATCGTCGAGCACTTGGCCGTGCGGAAGCTGCGAAAGGACCGCGGGCTGGACAACACGGGCGATCTGTCCGAAGGAGCGATCCTGCTTCTCGTAGGCCCTCCGGGCGTCGGCAAGACGTCCCTCGGCGAATCCGTCGCTCGAGCGCTCGGCCGCGAGTTCGTTCGCGTCGCACTCGGGGGTATCCGCGACGAGGCGGAGATCCGCGGTCACCGGCGCACGTACGTCGGTGCACGCCCGGGCCGGGTCGTCCGGGCACTCATCGAGTCCGGAACGATGAATCCCGTGTTCCTCCTCGACGAGATGGACAAGGTGGGTGCGGACTGGAGAGGCGACCCGTCTTCCGCCCTGCTGGAGGTCTTGGATCCCGCCCAGAACCACACGTTCCGGGATCACTACCTCGAGCTCGATGTGGATCTCTCCGACGTCCTGTTCATCGCCACCGCCAACATGCTCGAGACCATCCCGGCCCCGCTGCTGGACCGCACCGAGGTGATCCGGCTCGATGGCTACACCGATCTCGAGAAGGTCGCAATCGCACGCGATCACCTTCTCCCGCGCCAGATCCGCGGGGCAGGCTTGGAACCGGAAGAGGTCGAGGTGGGCGAAGACGCCCTGGCCGCAATCGTCGACCGGTACACGAGAGAGGCCGGCGTGCGCTCACTCGAGCGTGAACTGGGCAAGCTCGCCCGCAAGGTCGCGACCTCTGTGGCCCGGGACGAGCGAGAAGGCCAAGCCGTGGTGATCGATGAGGCCGACGTCAAGGAATACCTCGGCAAGCCGAAGGTCTGGCGAGATGAAGCCAAGGATCGCACTGCCGTCCCCGGAGTCGCCACCGGACTCGCCGTCACCGGCGCCGGAGGTGATGTCTTGTTCATCGAGGCGACGGCCATGGACGGAGATCCGGGGCTGACACTCACCGGTCAGCTCGGTGACGTCATGAAGGAGTCCGCCCGTATCGCCCTGTCCTTCGTCGAGTCCCATCGAGATGAACTCGGCATCGAGCCGGAGGCACTCACCCGTCGGTTCCACGTGCACGTCCCAGCAGGCGCCGTGCCGAAGGACGGGCCGTCCGCAGGGATCACCATGACGACGGCACTCGCGTCGCTGCTGTCCGGCCGGAAGGTGAAGGACACGCTCGGCATGACCGGTGAGGTCACGCTGCAGGGCAAGGTCCTCCCGATTGGCGGTGTGAAGCAGAAGGTGCTTGCGGCGCACCGCGCCGGGTTGACCGAGGTGATCGTGCCGGCGAGGAACGAAATCGACCTCGACGACGTCCCCGAGAGCGTGCGAGACGAGATCACCTTCCATATCGCAGACACCATCGACCAGGTCCTCGACTGGGCGCTCGAGCCCGCCTGAACGGGCGGATCGACCCCACTTCCGCACCGAAGCCTCCGCCCACGCGGAGGCTTCGGCGCGTCGGCACCCGGGCATCGAAGCAGCGGCGTCGAGGGGCTGGGTCATTCGTGCGTCGCGCCGATAGCCCCTCGGATCGCTGTCGGAGAAGGCTCGAACCGGCTACGCTGCGTATTGGAAGGCGTGCGTGGCGCTCGGAGGTGGTGGACAATGGAACAACGACGTATTCGTCTTGGTCGGGCAACGGTGATTGCACTCATCACGGCCATGGCGCTGGTTGTGACCCTCCTGGCCACCGGAGCTACCTCCGCAGAGGCTGCCGACGACGAGGTCATCCCTCCGGCATGTCCGCTCACGGAGGGCACGATCCTGATCGGAGATGGCACCGACTGGGGCCCGGGGTTCATCCAAGCCAACCTGGGAGCCCCTCGTGCGTTGTTCCTCGACATTCCCGTCGAGCTCC
>JASJCF010000092.1 GCA_030066265.1 Acidimicrobiia bacterium
TCGATGAGCTGCCCGAGGACATCGACGGGAAGGACATCCTCATCATCGGCAATGGCGATCGGGCCATCGAGCTCGCCACCCGGGCCTCGGGACGCGCGAGGACCGTGGTGATCGCCGCCAAGGGGATCGATCCCGGGAAGCTGTCCCCCGCTGCCGAGGACATGCTGCATCGACTCGAGCGGGACCGAAGGGCAACGGTCTTCTATCGCTCGACGCCTGCGAGCCTCTCGCTGTTCGGAGACCATCCACTGGCTGTGTTCGACGACCGCCGCATGCCGGACCTCGAGTTCGACGAGGTCGTATTCGCCTCTCGCGGGTATCAGCCACGCTGGGTGCGACGTGCAATCGACGCCCCAGCCCAGGCATCCGGGTTGGTCATCTCGGTTGCACGGCCCGACGAAGGCGTGGAGGGACCCATCGCCCACGGTCGCGACGCCGCCACGGTCGTCGCTGAGGCTGTGTTCCCCGATCTCGACATCGTGACCGAACCGCCTCCCATCGAACTGCGAAGCGCTCATCGTCGAGCCGTCGAGGAACTGCGCAACGAGTACTACAACGCAACGATCACCCACTTCGAGCCGTCACACTCCGACCTGTGGGTGCTCCGGGTGCGGCCCGATCAGGGCGGCACGAGCCACACTCCGGGCCAGTATGCGACGCTGGGGCTCGGATACTGGGAAGAGCGGGTCGATGAAGCGATCGACCCCAAGCTCGATGAGCGCTGGGACAAGCTCATTCGGCGGTCCTACTCGATCTCACATCCCGTGTTCGATGAACACGGGTACCTCGCCGCCCGAACAGAGGGAGACGAGCACGAGTTCTACATCGTTCTGGTGCCCCCGACAGCGAGGCACATCCCCGCTCTCACACCCCGGATCGCTCTGAAGCGACCCGGCGACAGGATCTTCCTCGGATCGAAGGTGGCGGGTCGCTACACGCTGAACCCGGTGACCGATCCCACGGCGACGGTGGTCTTCCTCGCCACCGGCACCGGCGAAGCGCCGCACAACTCGATGATCGTCGAGTTGCTCCGAAAGGGACATGAGGGCCCGATCATCTCCGCCGTGACGGCACGCCGGTGGAACGACCTGGGCTATCTGGATGAGCATCGGCGCCTCGATCGGCGGTTTCGGAACTATCACTACCTGCCGTTCCCGACCCGTGAGGCGGACCACCCCAAGCGATACGTGCAGGACCTCGTCCGAGACGGCGACCTCGAGGACGCCGCCGGGCGGGCCCTCGAGCCCGGGTCGGCGCACTTCTTCCTCTGCGGGAATCCGGCGATGATCGGCATTCCTGAGGAGGTGGACGGAAGCGAAGTCTTCCCGGAGCCGGTCGGCGTGGTCGAACTCCTGACCGAACGCGGGTTCACGCTCGATCGACGTGGCGCCGTGGGAGACCTCCATGTCGAGGAATACTGGTGATGCCCGGAGTGCCGGTGGTGCTCCGCCTCAGCGGTATGCCGGTTCGATGAAGCGATTGCGAAGGCTCATCACGGCCTTCGTGTGGATCTGGCATATCCGCGACTCGGTGACGTTCAGGACACCGCCGATCTCGGCGAGGGTGAGACCCTCGTAGTAATAGAGCGTGAGGACCAGACGTTCCCGATCTGGAAGCCGATTGATGGAATCGGCGAGGAGATATCGCGTCTCCTCCTTCTCATAGCTGCCCGACGGATCGATCGCTCCGGGATCGGCGATCATCTCACCGATCGCGCCCGATTCCCGCTCCGTGGGGTTGAGGAGCTCGTCGAGTGCGACGAAGCCGAGGTTGGCGATCTCGCCGAGATGGTCACGGAGCGAGTCGACCGGTACGTCCATTGCTTCGGCGACTTCGTCCTCGGTTGGAGTCCGTTGATGCTTGTGCTCCAACTCGGCCATCGTGCGCTGGATCTCGCGTGCGCGGCTCCGAACCGATCGGGGCACCCAGTCGAGCGCTCTCAGCTCGTCGAGGATCGCGCCCTTGATGCGGTTGACCGCATACGTCTCGAACTTGAACCCTCGCTCTGGCTCGAACTTGTCGACCGCGTCGATCAATCCGAACGTCCCGAAGGAAATGAGATCGGATTGGTCGACGTTCTTCGGGAGTCCGGCCCCGACGCGTCCGGCGACGAACTTGACGAGCGGCGAGTAGTGCAGGATGAGACCCTCGCGCGCTCGATCATCCCCGGTCGACTTGTATGCCTCCCAGAGAGCGTCGAGTTCCTGTTGTGCTGCATCAGGCACGCGGATGGCTTCTCTCGTACGTCTCGGTCATGTGGTTACGGGTCACCGAAGTGTAGAGCTGCGTCGTCGCCAGCTCGGTGTGCCCGAGCAGATCCTGAACGGAACGCAGATCTGCACCGTTTTCGAGCAGATGTGTGGCGAATGAGTGCCGGAGCGCATGAGGGAACGATCCGATGCGCCGATGGGTCATCGTCCTGATGGCGCGGATCCCCATCGGCCCTCCTCGCACGCCGATCCAGAGTGCGTCACCCGAATTCGGCCCTGCCAGCTCCGGGCGACCGGAAGCCACGTACCGCTGAACGGCTCGAAGCGCCGGACCCGGAACCGGAACCGTCCGGTCCTTGCTGCCCTTCCCGGTGACTCGCACGAATCCCGTCGGTGACACGTCGCCGAGGCGCAGCGATGCGAGTTCGGCGACACGCAGGCCGGATCCGTAGATCAGCTCGAGGATGGCACGATCTCTCAGGTCGACGGGGCCCTCTCCGTCGATGCGGTCGAGGAGGGTCCCGAGCGACCCCGACGGGATCGATCGAGGGAGGGAGCGGGGCACCTTGGGTTGGGACACCCCCGCCGCCGGGTTGGACGGGATCGCCCCACGGCGGGCGAGATCGGCGAGGAACGCTCGAACGGTGGACGTCCTCCTCGCGATGGTTCTCGGGGCATAGCCGCGGGTGGACAACGATGCGATGTAGCGACGAACCACGGTGCGATCGATGTCCTCGACGGCGTCGACGCCGTAGCGATGGGCGAAGGTCGTGAAGCCGCCGAGGTCGCGCTCGTAGGCATCGAGCGTGTGGGGCGACAGGCCGCGCTCGGCGCGGCATCGTCGCAGGTAGGCGCTCACAGAGGAGCTGAGGGGCTGGCCCGGCATCAGACCATGGTACGGCGTGATGCGCCTGCGTCAATGATGCACCAGACCCATGCGGAGGTGCCATCACTGCGCCACCGTGGGCCGGATGAGGGTCAGCACCTCTGCGAGATCGTCCCCATCGAAGACGGGAAACGCCCCGTCACGGATCAACCGGTTGGTGCCTGCCGATGCCGGTCGATCGACATCGCCCGGAGCGGCGAACACCGGGATGCCGTACTCGAGCGCGATACCTGCCGTGATCAATGCGCCGCCGCGCTCACCGGCCTCGACGACCACGACGACGTCGCTCAGCCCTGCGATGATCCGGTTGCGGGTGGGAAACCTCCACGCGTCAGGGCGCGTCCCCGGCGGGAACTCCGATGCGACGAAGCCTCCCCTCTCCACGATGGACCGGTACAGCGCCCGATGTCGCCTGGGGTAGATGACGTCGACGCCCGAACCGAGGACCGCAACGCACGTGCCGCCGACCGACAGTGCACCCTCGTGTGCGGCGCCGTCGATGCCCTTGGCCAGCCCGCTCACCACGTTCCACTCGGCGCGAGCTGCGGCACGCCCGTAGACCTCGGCCAACTCCAGCCCGTACGCCGTGCACGTCCGCGTGCCCACGATGGCGATGCTCGGCCCGTCGGCGAAGCGACCGCGGGAGAACAGCCAGCGAGGCGATCCAGCGAATCGATCCAATCGATCCGGGAAGTCCCGATCATCGAAGGCGGTGAAGGTGACGTCCATGTCGGCAAGGGCGGCCCTGCGCTCCTCCGCCGGGACGAGTACCTGGGACCGCGCCCATTCCGACACGTCGGCGGCACCGGCGGCGATCGCCCTCACCGCCGGGACGATGCCTCCGAAGCGCTCGATGATCCGATCGACGGTCCGGGGAGCCAAGCCGGCGTGGGCGAGCTGAAGGATGCCTGGATCAGCCATGGTCACTCCAGCCCGCGCAGACCGACGGCTTCGAGCACGTGCTCTTCGCTCACCTCATCGGCGCCGTCGAGGTCGGCGATGGTTCGCGCAACGCGGCGGACCCGGTCGTAGCCGCGCCCCGTGACCACACCTCGATCGAACACGTCGAGCAGGGCGCGATCCGCCGCAGGCGTGATCGGGGTCTCGTCCAGGCGGGCGCCAGACAACGATCGATTGAGTTCGCCTCGAGCGCTCTGGCGTGATCGGGCCGACACCACACGATCCCGGACTGGGCTCGACGGCTCGCCGCGAGGCCCTCGCACGTCGGGAGCCCGCAGCCGTGGGACCCACACCCGCATGTCGAACCGGTCGAGCAGCGGACCCGACAGCCGCTGCCGATACCGAGCTTGTTGAGCGTCACTGCACTGGCAGCTCTCGATGCGGTCGCCGAGGAAGCCGCATGGACAGGGATTCGTGGCCGCAACGACCTGGATGCGGGCGGGGAATCGAATCGTGTCGACCGATCGAGCCACCGTGACGACACCGTCCTCGATCGGCTGGCGGAGTGCGTCGAGGGTCGCCGGCGGGAACTCCCCGAGCTCGTCGAGGAACAGGACACCATGATGGGCTTTCGTGATCTCACCCGCCGTCGGCACACCGACGCCTCCACCGACCAGAGCAGGAAGCGACGACGAGTGATGCGGGGAGCGAAACGGCGGTGGATTCCCCGCCGGCCTCACCAGCCCGGCGAGTGACCAGATCAACGCCACCTCGCGCTCGTGGAGGGGCGACAGTGGCGGAAGGATGCCGGGCAGGCATCGAGCGAGGAGGGTCTTGCCGGCCCCTGGCGGACCTTCGAGCATCAGATGGTGCCCTCCGGCAGCGGCGATTTCGAGGGCTCGCCGCGCTTCGTGCTGTCCTCGCACGACGCTGAGATCGAGCCACGGCTCGTCGGGCAGGGAGATGGACTCGACGTTCCGCGGCCGGAGAGATCCTCGCGCGACGGCGACGGCTTCTGCGAGCGAGTCGATCCCCGCAACGGCATCGGCGTCCGTCGAAGCCACGGCGGATAGGTGTGACGCGAGGCACCGCTTGCCTTCCCGCTGGGCGAGGTCGACAGCGCCGAGCGCAGTGCGGACGGGCCGGACCTTGCCGTCGAGGGAGAGCTCACCGACGGCGATGAACGGGCCGAAGTCGACCGGTTCCTGCAGTGCCGCGGACAAGACGGACAGGGCGATGGGCAAGTCGTACGTCGCACCTTGCTTCGGCACGTCCGCAGGACTGAGGTTCACGAGCACCCGGCCGGTCGGGAACCGGAAGCCCTGCTGCCGGATGGCCGCCTTGACCCGCTCCCGGGACTCCCGTACGGCGGCATCTGGCAAGCCCACGATGGCGAACGTGCCGCGACCACCGGCGATGGTCGTTTCGATCTGGACGGGCCGGGGCTCCACGCCGACGATTGCGCAGGAGGTGACAGTCGAGTACATGAAGCCACCGTATGTCGCCCCGGTGACACGAACCGATGGCGGCACTCCCGCTCCCCCGGATGCGGCGTACCGTATGGACATGGGTTGGCTCGTCGTCGTGATCCTGGCTGCGGTCCTCCTCGGCATCCTCGCCGTCAGCGGTCATCTCCTGCTGACGTGGATGGAGCGCAGGGGATGGATCTACTACCGCAGCGAGGACCGCCCGAGGCCGCCGACGCTCGGGCTCCTCGAGGAGATCTATCAGCCCTCGATCGAGCATGTCGTCGACGAGATGACCTCGGAGGCGATCGAGGCCGACCAGGCCGTGTCGGGCGATCCCGAAGAGCCCGGCGAGCGGCACGGAGACATCTGAAGCCCGCCGCCTCGGCACGGACAGGTCGGTCTGAGCTCGGTGCTGCTACTTCCCTTCGAACCGCGGCGGACGCTTGTCGAGGAACGCCCGTGCTCCTTCGACGAAGTCGCCCGATGCAAGCAGCACCGCCTGGGATTGCTCCTCGAAGGCGAGCCCCTGCTCGAAGGTCAGCGTGCTCGATCGGTCGAGCGCCCGCTTGATCACGGACTGTGCGAGCGGAGCGCCGACGCTCAGCAACGAGGCGAGCTCCATCGTTCGTGCGCGAAGCTCGTCCTGGGGAACCACTTCCGCAACGAGGCCGATCGCCAGAGCCTCGTCTGCGTCGACGACACGCCCGGTGAGTGCGAGCTCTCGAGCTCGTGTGAGGCCGACGAGTCTCGGGAGGAGCCACGTGCCACCGAAGTCGAGCGTCAAGCCCCGTTGCACGAAGATCTCTGCGAAGCGAGCTCTCGGGGTGGCGAGCACGATGTCACACCCGATGGCAAGGTTCATGCCGGCCCCGACGGCGACACCGTCGACCGCAGCGATCGTCGGCTTCGTGGTCCGGTGCAGCGCAAGGGCGGCACGGTTCACCACCCGCATGTGAGCGGCATTGTCCGCAGCGCTCGGGACGTCGGACGGAGTGAGGTCCATGTCGGCGCCTGCGCAGAACTCGCCGCCGGCTCCGGTGACGACGAGCGTTCGCTGAACGGAGCTCTCGAAGTCCTCGAATGCGTCACCGAGGTCCGACCAGGCGTCCGGTGGAACTGCGTTCATCCGTCCCGGATTGGACAGTGTCAGTGTCCGGACGCCACCCTCATCGCTCACTGTGACGAAACCACTCATCCATCGCAGCGTACCTCCTCCTGCGCCGGTGGTCGCATTGCTCGAAGGTGCCGCTCGGGATGTCGCCCCACGAGGGAACGCCCGCTGAAGAGCGCCGTTCGGACATCGCGTGGGAGTGGGCGGTCCGCTGCCTAACCTCGCCGCCATGACCGACCTCCCGACGGCACAAGAGCCGGACAGCCACGAGTGGCGCGAGCTCGTCAAGCCGATCCAGCCGTATCAGGCACGCAAGGAGTACACGTGCCCCGGCTGTGAATCCGTGATCGCCGCCGGGATCGGCCACGTGGTCGTCGTCCCCACCGAGGCACCCGACCTGCGTCGACACTGGCATCGCGGCTGCTGGTACAAGGAACAGCGCCGTCGTGGCATCACCGCACCGCCCGAAGCCATCGAATCGTGACGCCCCGCCGCTCGGCGGCGACACCCACCAGGTCGATCCGGTTGATCCGCCACTCCAACCCGACGACCGCCCGTTCGATGCGGGCGAACTTCGCATCATCGACCGCCTCGAGCGGGTCATCACCGTTCGTCGAGGTCTTGACCTCCACCGCCGCAACTGCCGCCCCCTCGGCCACCACGAGATCGATCTCGTCGGCGCCGACACGCACGTTGCGCTCGAGGATGGTGCACCCTCTGCTGATCAGGTAGGCCGCAGCGATGTCCTCCCCGCGTTGGCCGAGACGGCCGGATCTACCGATCCGGCTGGTCCGTCCGGCGTGCGCGGGTCTCGCGAATCGGTTGGATGGGCGGATGCGATTGGATCGAGGGGTCATCTCGATGACCGTATCGCATGGACGTGACAGTCTCCGTTGCGCCTGCGCGCCGAACCGGAGCGATCAGAGGCCGCCCCACCGGCTCGGCGGCCAGATGATCACGAAGGCCTTGCCCACGACGTCTTCGGTCGGGATGGGACCGAACACACGCGAGTCCTGACTCTCGGCACGGTTGTCACCCATCACGAACAGGGCATCGCTCGGCACGGCGATCGGCCCGAATGCGGCGATCGGCCGCGTCGGCTCCTTGAGATAGGGTTCGTCGATCGGTGCACCATCCACGTACACGCGCCCGTCTCGTCCCTCGACGACCTCGCCCGGCAGTCCGATCACCCGCTTGATGAATTCCGACCGCGGTGCGGCGAGACCGATGGACTCGAAGAGGTTCCGCAGGGCACTGTCCACCACCGACTCGTCTGTCTGGCCGAAGCCGCCGCGGGGGTCGTCGAACACGATCACGTCGCCCCGAGCGATGTCGCCGATCTGGTAGGCGAGCTTGTTCACGAGAACGCGGTCGTTGACCTGGAGCGTGTCCTCCATCGACCCCGATGGGATGTAGAAGGCCTGGAACAGGAACGTCTTGATGAGGATGGCGACGAGGAGCGCAACACCGACGAGCAGGGGGAACTCGATCCAGAAGGGCAGCTGCCTGCGCTTCTTCGTTTCCCCGGCGTCGGTGGTCGCCGCTTGCGCGTCGGCGGGGTCGGCCATCATGGGCTCGACCGGATTCGGGTCAGCGGGCTCGGCAGGCGTATCGGAGTCGGGAGCGGTCACGGGCGAAACCCTACCGTTGCTCAGACGAAGCCGGCATCGGGCACCGGCACGTAGGACCGGCCGCCGAGGTAGTCGTGCCACAGCATTCTCGCTGCAACCGACCGGTGGGGCGCCCAGCCCGCAGCGAGCGTCGATGACGTCTGGGCATCGGGGACCACGGGGAGTTCGAGGTTGCGAGCGATCGACACCTGGAGAGCTCGATCGCCTGGAGGCCAGATGTCCGGCAGCCCCAGGCCGAACAGGAGGAAACAACTGGCGGTCCATGGTCCGATCCCTCGTACGGAGACGAGCGCCCGATAGGCGCCATGCGGCCGCTCGATCATGCCGTCGAGATCGAGGGTTCCCGTTGCCATCTGATGGGCAATCCCCCTCACGTATCCCGCCTTCTGGCGTGAGAACCCGTCTGCCTTGAGCTCCTCGTCGGTCGAGGCGAGGATCGCGGCGGGAGTCACGTCGGCGACTCTCGATTCGAGCTTGCGGAAGGCGGCCTGTGCCGAGGCGAGCGAGACCTGCTGCTCGAGGACCAACCGAACCAACGTGGCGAAGGAGGCCGGACGCCGCCACAGCGGAGGGACTCCGTTCCGGCCGAGG
Source organism: Acidimicrobiia bacterium (assembly GCA_030066265.1). Classification (GTDB taxonomy): domain Bacteria; phylum Actinomycetota; class Acidimicrobiia; order Spongiisociales; family UBA5794; genus SZUA-442. The sequence goes on from JASJCF010000092.1 coordinate 8,799, forward strand.
AGCTCGGCGAACAACGGCGTGCTGGCTGCGAGCAACCGAGCCTCGGCGCTGACCGCATCGTGATCCGACAACACGACAGCCGATTCGCTGATGCGAACCGGCTGTTCTGCGGACGATGGCGTGACCATCGGCTACTGCTCGCGCTTCTCCTTGATACGCGTCGCCTTGCCGACTCGGTCGCGCAGGTAGTAGAGCTTGGCTCGCCGGACGTCGCCACGCCGAACCACTTCGATCTCCTGGATGATCGGAGAATGAACCGGGAAGATGCGTTCGACGCCCACGCCGAAGCTGAGCTTGCGCACGGTGAAGGTCCCCCGCGCACCGTCACCGCCGTTCCGGGCGATCACCACACCCTCGAACACCTGGACGCGCTCCCTGCCGCCTTCGATGACACGGACGTGCACGCGTACGGTGTCACCGGAGCCAAAGGCCGGGATGTCGTCGCGCAGCTGCGCAGCCTCGATCTCTTCGATCGTATTCACGGGGTCCTCCGAACGGATCGGCGGGTGAGTGCGCCGGGATTGTAGGCGGGCGCATCTCGTAACCGCCCTACCCGTACGGGGCCATGTCCTCTCAGTCCTCGATGAGGTCGGGACGACGATCCTTCGTCCGTTGCTCCCGCTGCTCCTCGCGCCAGGCCTCGATCCTGGCGTGGTCTCCGGAGAGCAGGACATCGGGCACCGCCCATCCTCGGAACTCGGCGGGGCGGGTGTATTGCGGCTCTTCGAGCCGGCGGTGCCGGAAACTCTCGTGCTCCGTCGAGGCAGGATTCCCTACTGCGCCGGGGAGCAACCGAGTGACTCCCTCGATGACGGCGAGCGCGGCAACCTCGCCCCCCAACAGTACGTAGTCACCCAACGAGACCTCCTCGTCGATGAAGTGCTCGACCACCCGCTCGTCCACCCCTTCGTATCGACCGCACAGGAGCGTCACCTCTTCCATATTCGAGAAGCGATCCAGCGTGGCCTGGTCGAGGGGTCGACCCGCCGGGGTCAGATACACGCGATGTGTGTGTGCGAGCGGCTCCAGGGTCTTCGCCAGCGGTTCGACCATCATCACCATCCCCGCTCCCCCGCCGTAGGGCGCATCGTCGACCTGTCGATGGACACCGGTTGCATGATCTCTGGGGTCGAGAAGGGCAACCTCGACGAGGCCGTCCCGGCGGGCCTTCCCCACGAATGACACGTCGAGCGGTGACGCGAAGAACTCAGGGAACAGGGAGACCACGTTGAACTTCATGATCGTCAGGAGACGGGGCGAAGCGCTGCGATGAGCGTGTCTGCGGTATTCGTGGCGATCGTCCCGACATCAGTGCTCGGGTCGCGCGAGTCCATGACGGCACGACCACCGGTCATGACGATGGCCTGCATCATGCGACCGACGAAGGCACCCGGAAGCGCCCGGAACACACCCGATTCCACACCTTCGTCGTAGATCTGAGCGAACTCGTCTGCGATGCCACGATGGGAGTCCGAGATCGATCGCTGTGCCTCGGGCGACAGCTTGGGAACCTCCGTGTGGAGGATCAGACCGATGTGGTCGGTGCCGACGAACTCCACCATCCTGAACGAGAGCTCGTGGAGCCGTTCCTGTGGTGGCAGGGATGAATCGACCGAGGCGAGGATCTCTGCGGTCACCGGAGGCAGATCGCGAGACACCAGCTCGACGAGAAGGTCCTCCTTCGAGGCGAAGTGCTCGTAGAAGGTGGTTCGACCCATGCCCACGGCCGCTGTGATGTCCGCATGGGACATACCGGCATACCCGATGTCGCCGATAAGGCTCCTGGCCGCATCGAGCATGTCATCTCGGGTCGTCGCGGGGGTCGCACGTGTCGCCATGCCGGGAGGGTAACGCATCTTCCCC
>JASJCF010000093.1 GCA_030066265.1 Acidimicrobiia bacterium
TCCTCGACGAGATCACGGCTGCGTTGACGCCCGATCAGGCGGACCACGTCTTCGATGTGATGAACGAGTGGAAGGCGCAGGGGCGATCGGTGCTGTTCATCTCCCACCGCCTCGGCGAAGTGCTCGAGATGTGCGACACGGCGACCATTCTCCGGAATGGTCGCGATGTGGCCCATCTGGAGTTGGAGGGTGGCGCAGAGTCCGAGCTCGTGACAGCCATGCTCGGCGAAGAGCTGGCGGAGGAAGCCGGCCCGGAGGAGGAGGCGGCCGCTGACGATCGGGAACCGGTCGGCGATCGGTCGGTCGTGCTCGAGCTCCGGGGCGTGTCATTGCGGGACAAGGTGAAGGACGTCTCGTTCCAACTGCACAAGGGCGAGATCCTCGGTCTCACTGCCCTTGAGGGCCAAGGACAAGACGACCTCTTCAAGGTGCTGTCCGGCGATCATCGCCCCACGGAGGGCGAGATGCTGATCGACGGGGAGGTCCTCAACGCCCACAGTCCCTACGACGCCATCAGCCGGGGCGTGGTGTTCGTTCCTGCAGACCGTCAACAGGCACTGCTTCCCCAGCAGTCGGTCCGTGACAATCTCGCAAGCCCGCTCTACAACACGCCGCGACGTTGGTTCGGGCTGGCTTCGGACGAGGGCACCCGAGTGCAGGCGTCGGTCGATCGCCTCGACATCGACGTACGCGCCGGCTCGCAAGTGCAGCGTCTCTCCGGCGGGAATCAGCAGAAGGTCACCATCGGGAAGTGGCTCACCGCGGGATTCGAAACCCTGCTCTGCTTCGACCCAACCCGTGGCATCGACATTCAGACCAAGGCACAGATCTACGACCTCTTGCGAGAGCTCGCAGCCGGCGGATCCTCGATCCTGCTGTACACGAGTGAGTTCCGCGAGATCCCCATGGTCTGTGACCGTGTGCTCGTCATGTATGGCGGGCGGATCGTGCATGAGCAGCCGGCTGCCACGGCCACTGAGGAAGTGCTGCTCACGGCGGCTCACGGCCTCCAGGAGGCGTCGACATGACGACGTCGACCGAAACGCTGTTGCCAGATACCGCTGTCGGTGCGAGGAGATGGATCAGCAGGCACGGGTGGACGTTCGGCGTCTGGCTGTTGTTCTTCATTCTGATCTTCCTGTATTCGCTGCAGATCCCGCGATTCGGCGCCTTCCAGGTCACGTCCATCGTCAACAACGGGTCCCCGTGGGTCTACCTGGCGGTCGGTGAGGCGATCATCGTCATCGCAGGTGGGATCGACCTGGGCGTCGGGGGCTTGCTCGTCTTGACGAACGCTACCGCGGCGAGGCTCATGGAGGGCCAGCCATTCGAGGTCACGATCGTCATCGCACTCGGGCTGTTGCTCGCGGCGGCGCTGCTCAACGGATTCGTCGGATGGATCATCCACGTGTCCAAGGTCCCGGACATCGTCATCACGCTCGGATCGCTCTACTTCTATCAAGGTCTTGCGCTGTGGGTGCTTCCGACGCGAGGCGGAGGTACGAGCGAGGGCTTTCGCTGGCTCTTCACGGGATCGACGTCGGGTATCGGTTCCAATCCGTGGGCTGCGATCGTCGGAATCTCCGTCATCGTGTTGATTGCGGCTTGGTGGATGGCCAATACCAGGACCGGCTTGTCCCTCTATGCCATGGGGAGCAACAAGAATGCAGCCTTCCTCTCGGGCATTCGCGCCGGCCGCATCAAGATCCTGTCCTACATGGTCGGAGGCGCATTCGCCGCCCTTGCCGGCTTGGTCACCACCGCCATCGCCAACTCGGGGAATGCGAACGCCGTCGGCGGCAATCTCACGCTCAACGCCGTCGCGGCGATCGTGCTCGGTGGTGTCGCACTCACCGGGGGCAAGGGTTCCCTGATCGCCGTGGTGCCAGCCGGGTTGATCCTCTTCTTCCTCAATCCGGTCCTGTCCGCTTGGGGTGTGGATCCGGCCGGCGCACAGGTCATTCAGGGGGTCTTGATCGTCGTCGTGATGGCCGTCGGCGGCATTCTCGAGTGGAGGAGGTCTCGGCGATGAGCACCGATCTCAGCCCGGCGCCCATTCCGGCGTCCGAGGACGAGGAGACCACCGCCGCGAAGGTCGGCAGGTACCTGGCGACGCACCCTCATCTGGTCCTGGGTGCCGTACTGATCGTCCTGATCCTGATCACGGGCGCTGTGGAGCCCAACTACCTGAGCGTCGGTGGGTTGAGGAACTCGGCACTGTTCGCCGTTCCGATCGGGATCATGGCCGCAGGCCAGACCATGCTCATGCTCACCGGCGGTATCGACCTGTCCATCGCCATGATCGCAACCGGCGCCGCGTACGTGGCTGCAGATCAATCGCCCAACAGCTCCGTGATCGCCATCCTCGCCGCACTCGCGGTGGGGTTCCTCGCCGGTGCGGCCAACGGTGTCGGCGTCGGTGTGTTCAAGGTCAACCCCTTGATCATGACGCTTGCAATGTCCGTGATCTTGCTGGGCTTGTTCACCTCGTGGGCCCAGACCATCTTCTTCGGCTCGACGACGATGAGTGACTTCATCCGCACGCTCGGGGGCGGCTCGATCTTCGGTGGCCGTCTCCCGTGGGCGGTGGTCATCTGGGCGGCCGTCGCCGTCGTCGTCATCTACATCCTGCGACGCACCGGGTTCGGCAGGAACCTGTACGCCATCGGTGACAACGCAGTCGCCACTCGTCTCTCCGGCACCCGCTCCTGGCAAGTCCTCATCGCCGTGTACATCCTCGCGGGCATCTGCGGTGCCATTGCAGGCATCCTGCTCGGAGGTCGGGTGGGTGCGGTGGATCTCCAGCTTGCGCAGTCGTTCCTCCTGCCATCCGTTGCGGCCGCAGTCATCGGTGGGACATCGATCTTCGGTGGCGTCGGGACGTACACCGGGACGATCCTGGGAGCGTTGATCCTGGGCGTGTTGCAGTCGTTGCTCACCTTCATCAACGCCGGCACCGCGGTGCAGCAGATGATCTACGGCCTGATCATCATCGGCCTGTCCTGGCTGTATTCGCGGATCACGGCGCTCCAATGAGAGGAGAAGCATGAGTTTGTCGGACATCCGGGCCGGTGTGATCGGCGTCGGATTCATCGGAGTGGCCCACGTCGAGGCGTTGCGGCGCATCGGGGTCGACGTGGTCGGCGTGGTCGGGTCGTCACCGGAACGAGCCCGGGTGAAGGCCGAAGCCGCCAATCTCCCCCCGGTCTATGACAGCGTCGACGCCTTGGTGGCAGATCCGGACATCGATGTCATCCACGTTGCAAGTCCCAATCACGTCCACGCGGAGCAAGTGCGCGCTGTGCTCGGTTCCGGCAAGCACGTGGTGTGCGAGAAGCCATTGGCGCTCGACTCCGCGGACACGGCGGACCTGCTCGAGCGCGCCCGGGCATCCGGTCTCGTCAATGCCGTCTGTTTCAACATCCGGTTCTACCCCAACTGTCACCAGGCCCGATCGATGGTGGCCGCCGGGGAGATCGGCGATCCGCGGTTCATCACGGGGAGCTACCTCCAGGACTGGCTCCTGATGGAAACGGACTGGAACTGGCGGCTCGTTCCCGAGCAGGCCGGGGGTCTCAGGGCCGTCGCCGACATCGGATCCCACTGGCTGGACCTCGCACAGTTCATCTCAGGTAGGAGGGTCACGGGAGTGATGGCGGACCTCCACACCTTCGTGGACGTGCGCAAGCACCCCGAAGGTCCCGTTGAGACCTTCGCAACCGACACCGGCGACCGCGAACTCATCGAGGAATCGATGGAGAGCGATGATGCCGCGAGCATCATGCTCGAGTTCGAGGACGGGACACGGGGCCTGGTGGCCGTCTCGCAGGTCTCAGCAGGTCGGAAGAACAGCGTCTCGATCGAGGTCGACGGATCGGAGTCCGCCCTGTCGTGGTTCTCCGAGACACCGGATCACCTCTGGGTGGGTCACCGTGGACGCCCGAACGAGATCCTCCAACGCGACCCGGCCCTCGCGAGCCCGGACGCGGCACGTGTCATCGGCTACCCCGGAGGGCACGTCGAGGGATACCCGGACACGTTCAGGGCGCTGTTCAAGGAGGTCTACGAGGACGTGGCGAGGGGAGGTCCTTCGGAGGACCCCACGTACCCCACGTTTGCGGATGGGCACGACGTGGTGCTCGTCACCGAAGCCGTCGCACGAAGCTCGCACGACAAGCGCTGGACCGCAGTCCAGAGATAGAAAGGACCAAACGATGAAGCTTGGATTGCTCACCGCACCATGGCCGGACCAGTCGCTGGACGAGATCGCGACCTGGAGCGCAGACAACGGCTTCTCGATGCTCGAGGTGTGCTGCTGGCCGAGCGACGAGGGCGCCACCCGCCGCTATGGAGGCATCTGCCACATCGATGTCGACGGCCTCAGCGAGGCACAGGCGAGGGACATCGTTGCCGGACTCGCCGACAAGGGCATCGAGATCTCCGGTCTCGGCTACTACCCGAACCCGCTGCATCCCGACGCCGATCACCGGACGGCGATCAGCGATCACATCAAGAAGGTGATCACGGCAGCGTCGTTGATGGGCGTTCCGGTGGTCAACACGTTCATCGGCGCCGATCAGACGAAGACCCAGGCCGAGAACTGGGAGCATGCCAAGGAGATCTGGCACCCGATCGTCGACCATGCGAAGGACAGCGGCATCAAGATCGCGATCGAGAACTGCCCGATGATCTTCTCGAACGACGAGTGGCCGTCGGGCCACAACCTCGCATACTCACCGAAGATGTGGCGAACGATGTTCGAGGAGTTCGGCGACACGGTGGGCCTGAACTTCGATCCCTCGCACCTGATCTGGCAGATGATCGACGTGGGAGCCGCCATCGACGAGTTCGGCGAGCGGTTCTATCACTTCCACGCCAAGGACCTCGAAATCGATACGGTCGGCCTCTACGAGCACGGCATCATGTCACTCGGTATGGGATGGCAGGTTCCCCGGCTTCCCGGTCTCGGCGACGTCGACTGGCAGGAGGTCTTCAGCGCGCTGTATCGGGTCGGCTACGACTACGTCATCTGCGTCGAGCACGAGGACCGGAAGTTCGAGGGCACCGACGAACTGATCGAGCGAGGATTCCTGCTGGCTCGCAACGTCCTCGCCCCGTACGTCGTCTGACCGCATGAAAGCTCCCCTCGCAGGGGCGTACGATGTGATCGTCGTGGGCTCAGGGTCTGCTGGCTCACCCGCGGCGATCGCATCGGCTCGTGCGGGGGCGACGACGCTGTTGATCGAGAAGCTCCCGTTCCTCGGAGGGAACTCGACGGCCGTCCTCGACACCTTCTACGGGTTCTTCACACCCGGTGAGCGACCGCTGAAGGTGGTCGGTGGCATCGGTGACGACGTCGTTCGCGGCCTCGAGGAACTCGGCCCGGTGGTCCGGAGGCCGAACACCTACGGCGCAGGCACCGGCGTCACGTACTTCGCTGAGCACCTCAAAGTGGTGTGGGAATCCCTCACCATCGACGCCGGAGTCGATGTGTTGTTGCATGCATTCGTCCAAGCCGCAACCGTCGACGATGGGCTGATCACCGAGGTCCTGGTCGCAACCAAGGCCGGACTCAGGCGGTACCGGGCGAAGGCCTTCGTCGATGCCTCCGGCGATGCTGACCTGTGTCATCACGCAGGTTTCGGGTACGAATTGGCCGGCGACATCTCCCCGGCGCAGACGCTGACGACCACCTTCCGGATGGTGAACGTCGATCACCAAGCGCGGCGGGCGATCTCGAAGGACGAACTCCACGCCCTCATGGCCGAGGCTGCGGACAGCGGCGACTACGACCTCCCTCGACGCGAGGGCAGCGACCACATCACCCCGATCGACGGGATGACGGCGACCGTCATGACCCGCCTCGACCAGGTGCGCCACACCGACGACGGCGTGCGCAACGCAACCGATCCCGACATCCTGACCCGTGCCGAGATCGAAGGACGGCGGCAAGCCCTCGAGTACGCCCGCTTTCTCATCGATCGCGTTCCCGGGTACGAGCGTGCACGGCTCGTTGCGTTTGCATCCCAGATCGGGCTTCGGGAGACGCGGCGCGTGTACGGGGACTATCGGATCTCGCGACGCGACGTCCTCGCGGCACGGCAGTTCGACGATCAGATCGGCCTGTGCGGAGCACCCATCGAGGACCACCACGGATCGGGCGAAACCGGCACGACCTGGGAGTACCTCCCTGACGGCAAGGCCGTCGGCATTCCGCTGTCGACACTCATCGCACGCGACTCGAGGAACACGCTGATGGCCGGCCGCTGCTTCTCCGCCGAGCACGATGCCCAGGCGTCGATCCGGTCGATGGCTCAGTGCATGGCGATGGGGCAGGCCGCCGGAACGGTCGCCGCCCTGTCGGTCGCCGGCGGAGGAGACGTTCGGGGAGTCCCCTTCGGGAAGGTCGCAGATGCCCTGGTCGCAGACCGTGCGATCCTCGATGTGGAATCGGTGCGATGATCGTCCGCACCGTGCTCGGTGACGTACCAGCAGAGGCGCTCGGACCCACGTACGTGCACGAGCACCTGATTCTGGACAACGCGCTCATCGAGGCCGAGTACCCGCACATCCACCTCCCCTCCGTCGAGGACGCGGTCGAAGAACTGCTCACCTGCAAGGACGTGGGAGTCGGGACCATGGTGGATGCGATGCCGGCTGCCGGTGGTCGTAGACCTGACAGGCTCGCTGAGATCAGCAGGCGAAGCGGCGTCGGCATCATCGCCACGACGGGACTTCACACTCCCAAGTACTACATCCACCATCCGTGGGCGATCGAGGCTGACCCCGGCCAGCTCGCCGACCTGTTCACGGCCGACATCGAAGACGGCATCGACCGCTACGACTACACCGGACCGGTCATCGACCGCACCGATTACAGAGCCGGACTCATCAAAGTGGCGACCGAAGTCGAGCACCTCACGGCGCGCGCAGAGAGAGTCTTCGCAGGTGCCGTCGAGGCGGCGAATCGGACGGGCGCGCCGATCCTGACGCACACGGAAGAAGGCCTCGGGGCCATGCACCAAGTCGAAGCACTCCGCAGCCACTCGTTCCCCCTCGACCGGGTGGTCATCTCCCACACCGACAAGATCAGGGACTCCGGGTATCACCGCGATCTCCTCGGCAGCGGGGTCAATCTCGAGTTTGATCAGGCACTGCGCCAGCCCCCTGCGTCCGAAAACTGGACAGCCGAGCTCACCGCCACCCTCGTCCAAGACGGCTTCTCCGAGCAGATCATGTTCGGAACGGACGGCGCGAGACGAACCCTGTGGTCGTCGCTCGGCGGGGGACCCGGGCTCGCGTGGCTGCGCACCGGCTTCGTCGGTGCCCTCGAAGAGCGTGGAGTCGACAGGCGCACCGTTGCGACCATGTTCGAGACGAATCCGCAGAGGTTCCTGTCGTTGAAAGACCCCGCATGAGCCTCACGACCGTCGGGCTGAGCAAGTTGTCCACCGGACCCGACAGCGTCGGGCTGCGAGAGGTCACGATCGAAGAGCCTGGGCCCGGTCAGGTGCTCCTCGAGGTGATCTCGGCGGGTATCTGCGGCACCGACCTCCACATCGCCGATGACGAGTTCCCGTCCACCCCACCCGTCACGATGGGCCACGAAGTGACCGGCGAGGTGAGAGCGATTGGCGAAGGCGTCGATCCCGATCTCGTCGATGGGCGTTTCGCAGCCGAGACCTACTTCGAGTACTGCGAATCGTGCGGGTACTGCCGAACGGGAAGCCCGAATCTGTGCGCGCAACGGAGGTCCTTCGGCTCCCACGTCGACGGCGCCTTCGCACGCTGGCTGATCCTGCCGGCCCACAACCTGCATCGGCTCCCTGATCACGTGGGATGGCACGCCGGATCGCTCGCCGAACCGCTTGCCTGTGTGACCAACTGTCTGTTCGACCCACCGGTCGTCAATGCCGGTGACACCGTGCTCGTCACCGGACCGGGGACGATCGGCGTGCTGACCGCCCAGGCGGCACGCGCCGCCGGAGGAGACGTCACCATCGTCGGCCTGCCCGCCGACGCAACGAGGCTCGACATCGCAGCGGGCCTCGGTCTCCGTGCCAGCGCACTCGGAGCCATTGAGATCGTTCCCGACAGTTTCGACGTGGTGTGCGAGTGCTCGGGCGCTGAGGCGGCCGGCCATCTGGCCCTCGAATCGGTCCGTCCTCGCGGCCGATACGTGCACGTGGGCATCTACGGCCGACCTGTCACCATGGAGCTCGATCGGATCCTGTACAAGGAGATCACCTACACCTCCGGCTTCGCCAGCACCCCGAGGTCCTGGTTGCGCGCCATGAATCTGTTGGATCGTCAGCTCGTCGATCTCGATCCGCTGGTGTCGGAGGTTGTCCCGATCGATGAGTGGCGCCGGGCGTTCGATGCCACCCGAGGGGCCGAGGGCATGAAGTACGTCATCGACCCGAGAACCGGAGGCGAAGGAGACTGACATGACCACGACCATCGAACTCGTCGGGCAGAGCGCCGTCGTCACCGGCGTCTCCAAGGGCATCGGCCGAGCCACGGCAGT
>JASJCF010000012.1 GCA_030066265.1 Acidimicrobiia bacterium
TCAGCCGGCCCCCTCTGGCTACCGCCATCTCCCCCACCGGAGGTGGGGGAGAGTCAGACAAGGCGTGCGAGCCGAAGCGGACTGCGCTGCCCCCTCTGTCCCTCCGGGACATCTCCCCTACAGGGGGAGAGTCAGAACTCGAGACTCGAGACTCGGGACTCGAGACTGAGAATCAACAGATCCTCGGGAGTTGTTCTCCGCTCAGCATGTCGACGACGCGGTTGCCGCCGATGCGGCTGCGGAGGAAGACCTTGCCCGGATGATCCTCGACGACCTCGCCGATGATCGCGGCGTGTTCTCCGAGGGGGTGGGATCGCATCGCCGCAAGGACGGCCTCTGCGACATCGGGCCCGACGATCGCGATGCACTTGCCCTCGTTCGCGACGTAGAGGGGATCAAATCCGAGGATCTCGCATGCGGCCTTCACCTGGTCGTTCATCGGAATCTCCGACTCGTGGAGCCGAATGCCGAGTCGGCCGGCCTGGGCGATCTCGTTGGTTGCGCTTGCGACTCCGCCCCGTGTGGGGTCTCGCAGCACGTGGACGTCGGGACCTCCTGCGGAGAGGATGGCGCCGACGAGCGACGACAGCGATGCGGTGTCGGATTCCAGAGCCGTTTCGAACTCGAGGCCTTCGCGCACGGACATGATGGCGATGCCGTGGTCCGCGATGGTGCCGGAGACGATCACCACGTCGCCTGCCTCCATGCGGTCGGGGCGGATGTCGACGCCGTCGGGGATCATGCCGAATCCGGTGGTGTTGATGAAGATCCCATCGCCCTTGCCACGATCGACCACCTTGGTGTCCCCGGTGGCAACGGCCACACCCGCCTCGTCGGCGGCCTCCTTGACCGAGTTGACGATGCGCCACAGGTCTTCCATCGACAGCCCCTCTTCGATGACCATGCCGACCGTGATTGCCGTAGGGGTTGCTCCGCACATCGCAACGTCGTTGACGGTCCCGTGAACGGCGAGGCTGCCGATGTCGCCGCCCGGGAAGAACAGCGGGCTGATCACGAAGGAGTCGGTCGACACGGCCATGCGGCCGGCATCGACGTCGATGACGGCACCGTCGTGGAGCGGGTCGAGCCACTCGTTGGAGAAGGTCGAGGCGAACATGTCCTCGATGAGCATCTGGGAGAGGCTCCCTCCTCCGCCATGGGCGAGCAGGACGTTCGGGTAGTCGCTGATGGGGATCGGGCAGGCTCCCAGGCCGGCGACGTCGACGGCTCCGTCGTCGGTCATCCGGCTCTCCCGTACTGGAAGTACGCCGCACAGGCACCTTCCGTCGACACCATCGGTGCCCCGAGCGGATGCTCCGGGGTGCATTCGGTGCCGAATGCGGGGCAATCGTGCGGCTTCTTCAATCCCCGCATGATCTCGCCGGCGATGCAGATCTCGTTCTCCGGTGGTGCGATGGCCTCGACGTCGAACTTCCTCGTCGCATCGAACGCCGCATAAGCCGGCTGGAGGTCGTAGCCGGACTGGGGGATGACACCGATCCCGCGCCACGGACGGTCGACCACCTGGAACACTTCACCCAGCAGCTTCTGTGCCGGTTCGTTGCCCTCGTAGGTCACGGCGCGCGAATACTGGTTCTCGACCCCGAAGCGGCCTTCCTCGAGGGCCTTCACCGTCATGTAGGTGCCCTGCAGGAGGTCGAGCGGTTCGAAGCCGGTGACGACGACCGGCGTGTGGTACTTGTCGGCGATCGGTCCGTACTCCCAGTACCCCATGACGGCACAGACGTGACCGGCCGCGAGGAATCCCTGCACGCGATTGTCACCGGCGCCCAGGATCGCCTCCATCGCCGGCGGGACGAGCACATGCGATGTCAGGATCGAGAAGTTGTCGAGGCCGAGCATTTCGGCTTGGCGAACCGCCATGGCGTTCGCCGGAGCCGTCGTCTCGAACCCGACGGCGAAGAAGACGACCTCTCGATCGGGGTTCGCCTGGGCGAGCCGGACGGCATCGAGCGGCGAGTACACCATGCGAACATCGCCACCTTGTGCCTTCACCGTCAGCAGATCGGCATCGGAGCCGGGTACCCGCAGCATGTCTCCGAAGCTCGTGAAGATGACTTCTGGGCGCCGGGCGATGGCGATCGCACGCTCGATCATCTCGAGCGGCGTGACGCAGACCGGGCAGCCCGGACCATGCACCAACTCGATCTCCTCGGGCAGCAGCTCGTCGATGCCGAACTTGATGAAGGTGTGGGTCTGGCCGCCGCAGATCTCCATGATCGTCCACGGCTGCGTGACGGTCGAGGCGATGGCCTCGAGGTAGCGCTTGGCTTCGGCTTCGTCGCGGTACTCGTCGACGTACTTCACGGGGACTCCGGTTGGGCGATCTCGAGCTCTGCGAGTTCGTCCATGGCCTCCAGGTACTCGAAGACCTGCTTCGCCTCGTCCTCATCCACCTTGCTGATGGCGAAGCCGACGTGCACGACGACGTAATCCCCGATCTCGACGTCCGGGACACACGACAGGCAGACGTCCTTGCCGATCCCACTGAACGAGACCTTGCCCATGAGGAGGCCGGTTTGCTCGTGCTCCCAGATCTTCGTCACTTGTCCCGGCACGCCGAGGCACATGTGCTGGTCCTTTGTCCGATCCAGCGGGAGTCTATGCAGGCGTCGAGGCTTCGCCGGGAGTGTCGTGTCTGGCGGCAGCGACCATCACTTGCCCGAGGCTGATCCCGCCGTCGTTCGGGGGGACGCTTCGGTGCATGAGCACGTCGAAGCCCGACGACCGCAACCGCGAAGCGGCCCGCTCCGTGAGGAGGCGATTCTGGAAGCAGCCGCCGGTGAGTGCGACTCGGGGATGTTCGACACGCTCCGCAACCCCCACGATGGCGCCGACGAGAGCGTTGTGGAACTTCCCGGCGATGCGACCGGGCGTCACCGAGACGGCGAGGTCGTCGACGATCGATCGGATGAGCGGTGCCCAGTCGACGACCCATGCCTCATCGGACCGAGTGATCGGAATCGCATAGCTCCCGTCTTCCAGGGTGTCGGCAACATGTTCGAGCGCCATGGCCGCGTGACCCTCGAAGGTGGAGACCTCGACGAGCCCGAGCATGGCGGAGACCGCATCGAAGAGGCGTCCTGCGCTCGTGGTGGTCGGGCTGTTGACCTGTTTCGCCATCATCTGATCCAGGATCCCCAACTCCGAACTCGCAAACGAGGCCAGTCCCGGGAGCGCCGGGTCGATGTCCAGTCCCGCCTCTCGGAGCACGGCTGCTGCGCTCCGTCGCGGTTCGCGTACGGCGGCTTCACCCCCTGGCAGGAGGAATGGGCGCAGGTGAGCAACACGCTCGAAGCTCGAGGCGTCTCCCAGCAGGAACTCACCTCCCCAGATGGAGCCGTCGAGTCCCCACCCCGTGCCGTCCCATGTGATGCCCAGAGCTGGCTCGTCCGTTCCGTTGTCCGCGAGGCACGATGCGAGGTGGGCATGGTGGTGCTGGACGGCGACCCGAGGCACATCGTCGAACCGTGACCTGTCCATCGCATACCGGGTCGACACGTAGTCGGGATGGGCGTCGTGGGCGACCATCGACGGTGTCGCCTCGTACATCCGCGTGAGGTCGTCGATCACCTGCGCGAACGCGGCTTCCGCTCTCGGAGTTTCGAGATCCCCGATGTGCTGGGAGATGAAGACGTTGGATCCCACCGACAGCGCAACCGTGTTCTTGAGGTGTGCTCCGGTCGCCAGGATGGTCGGGAGGGTGGTGGACGAAGCGATCGGCATCGGCGCGTAGCCCCTCGATCGCCGAACCAGCTGCGGAGCACCGTCGACCACCCAGGTGACGGAGTCGTCGATGTGCCGCTCGATCGGTCTGTCGTGGACGAGGAAGCTGTCGGCGATCTCCTCGAGACGTTCGATTGCGTCGGTGTCGTCGATGGCGATGGGCTCGTCGGTGAGATTGCCCGATGTCGCCACGAGCGGGCGCGCCGCACCGGCTGCGATGAGGCGATGCAACGGTGTGGTCGGGAGCATGACCCCGATGGTGGAAGTGGGCGGTGACACCCCCTCGGCGAGGCCGCTGGTGGATCGCTCGGGGAGCAGGACGATCGGAGCGCTCGGCCCGGTGAGCAGGTGCTCGGCGCCGGTTCCGTCGACGACGCGGTCGAGTTCATCGAGGTCCTGGACCATCACGGCGAAGGGCTTCGCGGGTCGGTGCTTTCGCTCGCGGAGGGTGCCCACGGCCGTGGCGTTGGTGGCGTCCGCCAGCAGCTGGTACCCACCGAGACCCTTGAGCGCGACGATCCTGCCAGCGATCAGATCGCCGACTGTTGCCTCGATTGCTCCGTCCCCCGTGGTCTCGTTGCCGGCTCCATCCAGGTGGGTGACAGCAGGCCCGCAGTCCTGGCAGGCATTGGGTTGAGCGTGGAAGCGCCGGTTGGAGGGGTCGTCGTATTCGTCCCGGCACGAACGGCACATCGTGAATGACGACATCGTCGTGTTCGGCCTGTCATATGGGAGTTCGCGAATGATCGAGAACCGCGGCCCGCAGTTCGTGCAGTTCGTGAACGGATACCGGTGTCGACGGTCGGTTCGATTCTCGACGTCGGTGAGGCATTCGGCACATGTGGCGAGGTCGGGCAGGATGATGGCCGTCTTCGCCCCGCTGCCGTCGCTGTGTCGGATCTCGAATTCGTCGAACCCTCCGGGCTCGAGCCACTCGACGCTGAGGGTGTCGATGTGCGCCACCGGCGGAACCTCAGCCTCGAGGCGGGCGACGAATCGCTGAACGTCCTCGACGTCACCCTCGACTTCCACGAAGACGCCGTTGACGTCGTTGAGCACCCAGCCCGTGAGGCCGATCTCGGTGGCGAGGCGGTACACGAATGGTCGAAATCCCACGCCCTGGACGGCTCCGTGGATCTCGATGGCGGCGCGTCGTGGACTCACGGGCAGATGGTAGGAGGTGCTCGCAAGGCCCCCGCAGCAGATCGACGTCCCGCCGGGACTAGCGTGACCGGATGCTCGATGTCCCCGCGATCCGCACCGGATTCCCCGCACTGACCCGCGAGGTGGACGGCCGGCCGGCTGCGTACCTCGACGGGCCCGGTGGCACGCAGGTGCACCGATCGGTCATCGAAGCCATGGACGGCTTCATGAGGCGGGGCGGCAGCAACCACCACGGTGCGTTCATCACATCCCAAGAGACCGATCAGCTCGTCGAGGATGCCCGAGCAGCCGTCGCGGACTTGTACGGTGCCGACCCGCACGAGATCGTGTTCGGCCAGAACATGACCTCGCTCACGTACGCCCTGTCGCGCGCACTGGGCCGGACGTGGCGTCCCGGTGACAACATCATCGTCACTCGGTTGGACCACGATGCGAACGTTGCACCGTGGGCGCAGGCCGCCGCCGATGCCGGCGTCGAGGTCCGGTTCGTCGACTTCGACCCCGACGGTGGATGTGCCCTGGACCTCGGGACGCTGGACGCATCACTCGACAACCGGACGAGGCTCGTGGCGTTCACGCACGCATCCAACGCCGTCGGCACCATCACACCGGTGCTCGAGATCGTCGCTGCCGCGCACAGCGTCGGTGCGCTGACCTACGTGGACGCCGTCCATTACGCACCGCACGGGCTCATCGACGTCAGGCAATCGGGTACCGACTTCCTCGTGTCATCCGCCTACAAGTGGTTCGGACCCCATACGGGCTGCCTCTACGGGCGGAGCGAGCTCCTCGAGGGCATCGAGCCGTACAAGCTCCGCCCGGCGCCCGACACCGCCCCCGATCGCTGGGAAACCGGGACCCAGTCCTTCGAATCGATCGCCGGCGTCCTCGCAGCCGTCGACTACCTGGCTTCGCTCGGTCGGGGTGGCGACCGTCGATCCCGACTCGCAGATGCGTACCGCCGGATCATCGAACACGAGCAGTCGCTGTCCGACCGTTTCCTGGCCCGACTCGCCGAGATGCCCGATGTCCGGCTGGCGGGACGCCGGGGATCAGACGGCCGGACCCCGACGTTCGCCATCGAGGTGGATGGTTTCGATCCCCGGTCGTTGAGCGCGGCTCTGGGCCAGCTGGGCATCTTCGTGTGGTCGGGCGACTACTACGCCTTCGAGGTCATGCGCCGGCTCGACCGGGCCGAGCACGGCATGGTGCGCATCGGCTTCGTCCACTACAACACCGCAGATGAGGTCGATCGCGTCCTCGATGCCATCGAGCGGTTCGCTCGGTGACGCTCACACGGCGAGCGTGCCTCCGAAGATCTGCCACGCAAGCGCCGACTTCGCAGTCAGGCTGAGGAAGATGTACACGGACTCGCCGAACAGGTAGTTCTTCCAGCGCCCCACCTTGCGGTACTGCAGCACCATGTTGATGGCGAACGTGTTGAAGAAGATGAACAGCGAGATGAAAATGCCCCACACGAACCCGGGAGGCGAGCCGTCCGCCCCTGGGCCGAGCAAGTAGATGAAGATGGCGATCCACGGCACGGCACCGGTGATCACGCCGAACCAGTACGAGAGCCAGCTGGGGTTGCCAGGGATCTCGTACTTCTCCATGATCCAGCCGAACAGGATCATGGCTGCATTCACGCCGGCGATCGCGAGCAGCGCCGCAACATCGGAGATCCCGCTCAGCGAAGCGATCAGCACGACCATCAGCGACGAGCTGAACGAGTACTCGATCCACCGCGCGTAGTTCCGGTCACGCATGAGGTTCGCCTTGTACCAACCGAATGCACCGAGGGACACCGTGAAGTGGGCGATCGCCGACATGAACAGGAACAGGGCCACGCCCCAGGCCACCGAGTAGCGGAACAGCTCCGTCAGCGTCGGATCGGTGACTCCGGGTGGGCCGTCGAGAAAGGCGCC
Source organism: Acidimicrobiia bacterium (assembly GCA_030066265.1). Lineage (GTDB taxonomy): Bacteria > Actinomycetota > Acidimicrobiia > Spongiisociales > UBA5794 > SZUA-442. Next base: position 6,837 of record JASJCF010000012.1, read on the forward strand.
GGTGACCGGAAGCGAGAAGTCGTTCGCCAGGATCAGCACGATGATGCCTTGGATCGCATGCAGCGAACCCATCCCGATGTTGTACCAGCGCAGTCGCGTCCACTGGGATTCGGAGGTTGCCTCGACGACCGGATCAATCGGCTTCTGGAAGGTGGTTGTGGATGCCATGGGATCACGCTACTCCGCACGTGAGCCTGTGGGGCATCGGCTTCGCGTAGCATGCGACCGTGCCTGCGTCACCGTCGATCGAACGTTCCGATTGGGATTCCGTTGTCTCGTCGTTCGAGCACTTCTTCGCCGGCTTGGGGACGGTCGAGATCGGCGATGGGCGTGCGAGCTTCTCGGCCGAAGGCACCGGATTCGAACTGGCTCGGGACGGCACCTCCCGGTCGTTCATGCCCCTTCACGACTCGTACCTCGTCTGGGATCGGGTCACGTTCGATGAGGGTGAGATGACGGTGGACGTGACTGACGGTCGGTCCCGATACCGGTACCGAGTGCCTGAGACCCTGATTGCACGGCGGGGATCGCCAGAGCTACGGTGACCGATGTGACCACCGACACCGAGCTCACAGGTTGGAGGCGTTTCGCACCCGGAATCGCCGGGCTCTCCTCGTACGAGCGCTCGTGGTTCCGGCCGGACATTCTCGCCGGTGCAACGGTGTGGGCCATGCTCGTACCGCAGGCGCTGGGGTATGCCTCCCTCGCGGGCATGCCCACCGTCTATGGGCTCTATGCAGCGATCGGTGGCCTTGCGCTGTACTGGATCTGGGGTACGAGCCGCGAGCTCAACGTGGGGCCGGAATCGACCGTGGCGATCATGGTCGCCACCATCCTCACGCCGCTTGCCGCCTCGGGGTCGGAGGAGTACCTCGCTCTGGCGGCGATGCTCGCCATCCTCGTCGGCCTGGTGTTGCTCGTTGGAGGCTTGCTCCGCCTCGGCCGCATCGCCGACTTCCTGTCCCGGCCCATCCTCGCCGGCTATGTGTTCGGGAGTGGACTCCTGATCGTGGTGAGCCAGCTGCCCGACCTGTTGGGCATCGACGTCGACTCGAGTTTGTATGCCACCGACATCGGAGCCATCGTCCGCAACCTCGACCAGACCGACGGCCTCACGTTGACGATCGGGCTTGCGACCATCCTCATCGTGGTGGGACTCCGCTCCGTGAACCGTGCGATACCGGGAGCCCTCGTCGCCGTGATCGTCGCGATGCTCGCGGTGTGGCTCTTCGATCTCGACGTCGAGGTCGTCGGCGAGTTCGCGTCCGGCGTGCCCATCCCCGGAGTCCCGGATGTGGGCATCTCCGATGTGGGCTCGCTCGTCTTGCCCGCTGTCGCCGTGGCTCTCCTCGTGTATCCCGACAGCGTGTTGACCGGCAGATCGCTGGCGACCCTGAAGGGGTACCGCCTCGATCCCAACCAGGAGTTCTATGGCATCGGCGCTGCGAACATCGGATCGGGATTGCTGGGTGGCTTCGCCGTCAACGGGAGCCAGTCCCGCAGCTACGTCCTCGCCGACGCCGGAGCCAAGAGCCAGGTCGCCAATCTCTGGGCCGTGGGGTTGATCCTGTTGACCCTGCTGTTCCTCGCACCGGTGTTCGAGTATCTCCCGACCGCCGCTCTCGCCGGCATCGTGATCGTCGCCGGGTTCGGGCTGCTCGACGTATCTGACTTCCGGGCGCTGTGGAAATACCGGCGATCGGAGTTCTGGGCTGCGGTCTTCACCACAGCCGCCGTCTTGATCCTCGGCATGCTCGGCGGGATCGTCGTCGCAGTCGTGCTCTCCCTCTTGGCGACGGCGCTTCGCTCGGCCTCTCCCTCGACAGCGGTGTTGGGGAGACTCCCGGGGACCAACACATACCGTGACATCGAAGATCATCCCGACGCCGAGACCTTCGAGGGCCTGGTCATCTACCGGTTCGACGCACCCCTCTTCTTCGCCAACTCCGGGACCTTCCGCGACGAAGTCACCGAGCTTGCTCTTGCGCCCGACGCCCATGTGACAAGGGTGATCGTCGATGCCGAGGCAATCTACGACATCGACTCGACGGCGGCGCAGGTGCTCCTCGAGCTCACCGACAACTTGGATGCCGAGCACGTCGAATTGGCGATGGCCCGAGTGAGGACGGAGATCGCCGATGAACTCGTGACCATCCGCTTCACCGAGCGCATCGTGGAAGGCGAGTTCTTTCTCGAAGTCGATGATGCGGTTCTCGCCTACCTCGCCACCCGGGCCGACGACGGGTGAAGGGTGTTTCCGGGCTCTGAGTTCGACGGCGAACCATGACGGACGATGGTCCGATCACTCGGAGTCGATGCGATGTGGGCGTCCACCCGACGATTCCGGAGGACTCCGTGGCGAGTCCGTGATCGACCCGACCGTGACCGACCTGGCCGTGACCGACCTGGCCGTGACCGACCTGGCCGCGATGTGGGTCCAGCGCTCACCCCACCCCCGCCGACAGCCCTGCGTCGAGCAGCCTCGGCGGCTGAGTCTCATCGATGAGCGTTGCGTGATGCGGGGCGGAGGGATCGAGGTCGAGCGGCTCGTCCGCCCCGTGAGGGGCCCCGCTCAGTGGGTCGGCTGTTCCTGGCTGGCTGCCTTCACCACGTAGCCGATGAGCTTCACGATGTTCACGATCAAGGCGATGGTCATGCCGAAGAGGGCCAACGCCAGGATGGCGCGGATGACCGGAGCCCAGTCGAAGCTCCAACCGGTGAAGTCGAACGGGAAGACCTGCCACGTCCGAATCGCCACCCCCACGCTGATCACCAGCAGGACGGTATCGCCCAGCGTCTTGAACCAGTCTGCGTCATAGGCGAGGTAGAACAGGTTCGCCACGATCGACGCAACCAATGACAGGTTGATGATCGGGAGGAGCAGCTCGAAGTCATCCGTGAGCCACGAGAGCCAGCCCCAGGCGAGGATGTTGTTCACGATGACCAACATCACACCGTTCGCCGCAATGGCGACGGAGTAGCCGATCCGACGGGTCGTCACGCCGGTGGTGCCTGCCACGATTGCCTCCTCGGGTCCTCGCGTCATCGTATCGCAAATCCCAACCGGCGGACTCTGCGATCGACCGTTGCCCGTTCGGGGCTACGGTGACCGTGGGAGGTGACAGATGCCGGACATCATCCGATCGCAGGTCAGAGCCGTTGAGCCCGCCGAGAGTGCCTCCGCCGCAGCGCACTTCGCCTCGCTCCTGGGGTTCGAGACCGACTGTTGGGACGTCCACCACGATCTCGAAACCGGGTCCCCGGAGTTCGTCCTGCTGGACGTGAGGAGCACGGAGCTCTTCGAGCAGGGACATGTTCCGGGCGCTGTCAACCTGCCGCATGGGCGGATCAACGAACGCAACCTGTCGGCATATCCGGACGGAACGATGTTCGTCGCCTACTGCGCAGGGCCGCACTGCAACGGAGCGGACAAGGCGGCGCTCGCCCTTGCGCAGCTCGGACGTCCCGTCAAGAAGATGATCGGGGGCGTCGAAGGCTGGAAGGACGAGGGATTCGCGTTGGTGACGTCGAGGTGAGCTTCAGCGGTTGTTCCGCTCGAACTCCATGACCTCGATCACGCTCGCCAGCTCGGATCGAAGGAGCTCTGCCGCCTCACCGGCGTCGTCCGACTCGAGGATGCGCTGCTGGTCCATCTCCTGGAGCGGCGCCATGTGTGCGAGACCGTACATCGCCATGACGGGGTCCTCGGGAAGCGTCAAGTCGACGTCCGTGACGTCGGCGCCCATGTCCTTGGCGATGTCGAGAATGGTCCCCATCATTCGCTTCGACTCCGGCACCAGCAGGTCGAGCTGAGATGTGGGCTCCGGCGATGGGAGGCGCTCGACACGAGCGAGCGGGTAGGGATCCGGCTCGAGCCATTCATGCACCTTGATCCGCTCGGTTCCGACGGCGATCACCATGACGGTGCCATCGTCGAGCACGGCCGAGCGGGCGGCAGACATGACGCATCCGATATCGAAGCGATCATCGGAACCACCGGCTTCAGCGGATCCGCGTTCGATCAGCACGATTCCGAACTCGTCGTTCTCCATCACCAGGTACTCATGGAGTGCCAGATAGCGCGCCTCGAAGAGACGAAGCGGGACGACGCTGCCGGGAAAGGCGACGAGCCCGAGTGGGAACATGGGAAGGGTTTCGATGGCCATCGTGATCCCCCCGAATACGGTGCCGGCACTGCGGCGGGATGTGGCACCACCGGCGGCCGCCCGGCGCATCGTCCCTATCGTGCAAGCCCATGAGCATCCGCGTCGTCCTGTTGGCTTGCCTGGCGGCTCTCGCCGTCGCGGCGTGCACGCCGGGATCGACGGAGTCGACGGAGAGGACTTCGACAACCAGCGAACCGGCCACCACCACGATGGCCCTTCCCGCAGAGCCGCTCGTCGTCGCCACGGCGTCGGGTGACGTGATCGTGTACGACCGGGACCTCGCCGAGACCGTGGCGATTCGGTCGGGGGAGTCGGCGGCCTTTCGACAGCCGGTCTGGCTCAGCACCGATGCGCTGCTGTATGGCGAGGCGTCGGCCGACGGCACATCGGCCCTCGTCTCGGCCGACGCCGTGACGGGCGGGGAACGGTGGAAGACGACCTTCGAGACTTTGCCGTTCTACTACCTGCCGGCACCCGTAGGGAGCGAGATCGCAACGACATCGTTGCGGACCGATCCCGACGGCGATCTGATCGCCGAGCTGGTTGCCCTCGACGGATCTGCGGAGGTGATCAGTACCGACGCACCCTTCTACACGTCGTGGTCGCCGGACGGGATGGCGTTGGCCATCCACGCAGGACAAGAGAGGCTGTCCATCCGAGACGCCGGTGACGAGACGGTCATCGCCGATGTCACGGGTGTCTTCCAAGCGCCGGCGTGGACGGAGATCGGGCTCGTCACGCTCCGCACGGTCGGAGGGGCACAGTTCCTCTCGGTGTGGACCGAGGATGGGGGCTTCCGCGACATCGCCTCGATCGAAGGGCCGGTGCGGTTCGTCGCCGGCGGTGGGAAGGTGGCCATACAGTCCGCGGCCGTGTCCGAGAGCAACGGGGTGCAGGCGTCGACGAGAACGCAGGAGGTTCCGAACATTCCCGGGGGCCGCCTGGCGGTGGTGGACCTCGAGACCGGGCAGATCGATACGGTTGCCGACGTCCTCGCCGCGGTCTATCAGTGGGATCCCTCAGGTGACCGCCTTCTCTATGCGACCTTCGACGACGGCTCGACCTTGAACCTCACCTGGCACGTATGGTCATCAGGCGAGATCCGTGACCTGTCGTCGTTCCTCGCCCAGGCCGCGTGGTTCCGTGACTTCGTGCCGTTCTTCGATCAGTACGACCAGTCGGTGTCCATCTGGTCGCCATCGGGTGACCGCATCGCATACCCGGCCGTTCAGGACGAGCGGCTGGTCGTGGTCGTCGAGGAAACTGACGGCTCCGGGGAGGACATCATCGACGACGCGACCTGGGCCTCCTGGGCTTCGACCCGCTGATGCGGCTGACGCCGACCGCTTCCCGGCGATAATCCGCTCGTGCAGGTCCCCTCCAGAATCCTCTACGGCGGGCGTCAGGGTGCGCCGCTCGCCCTCATCGCGGCGACGGCGGCTGCGACGTTGCTCTTCTCCTCGACGCCGTTCCTCATCGCTCCCATCTCGGAGTCCTTCGATGTGTCGGAGGGCACAGCGGGAGCGATCTCCGTCGTCCAGGTGGGTGCGTTCGCAGCGGCGAATTTCCTCCTGCCACGGCTCGTCCGCCCGAATGGCAGGATCCTGAGGGCTGCGGCATCGGCGCTCGTCTTGTTCAACCTGTTGAGTGCGCTCGTGCCGGTCTTCGCGATTCTCGTGGCCTTGCGTTTCTTTGCCGGTGCCGCCGCCGGTGCCATGACGTGGCTCACGTGGACGAACGCCATGCGTCGACAGTCCTCGATGTCCTCGGTTGCCGCGACGGGTCCCGTGACTGCGCTGATCGCCGCTCCGCTGATGGCGTCGATCGCAACCCGTGGCCACGAGGCGGTGTTCGTCACCCTTGCGGTTGCGGCTGTGCCAGCGGCCGTGTTCTGGGCGCCGATCACGGGCAAGAAGCGTGCCCGCGGGGTCATCTCGGGGTCGCGATCGAACCGAATCCTGCTCGGAGCGCTGTTCGGAGCGACGTTCTTCGGATCTGCGCTGTTCATCAACCAGTCGATCATCTCGCAGGAGGTGCACGGGATCTCGTCGTTGGCCTCATCGATCGGGTTCAGCCTCAACGCGGCGGGGGGTCTGATCGGTGCGAGACTGTCGAAGTATCACCGCTACCCCGGATGGTTCATGGCGTCGATCGGGCCGGCGGCGTTGCTCACGGTCGTCGGCCCGCTTCCGCTGTTCTACCTCGGGATGCTGTGGTGGGGCTTCGGATTCTGGATGAGCATTCCCGGCATTCTGCAGATGCTCGTTGACCGGTCCTTGGAGCCATCCGAGCGAGCGGGTGACGGGCAGGGCGTGCTGGCGCTCGGGCGAGCTGGCGGCCCGGTCCTCGGCGGAGCGTTCGTCGATGCCAACGCCTACACGGGCCTTGCCATCACCACGGGTATCGGCGTCGCCGTGTCGGGGCTCACCGTCGTGGGGGTCAAAGAAGGTCGAGACCGGCTTCCCCCCACGGATCCGCGTACGATCGACCAACAGGCTGCCGATGAAGGTCCCGAAGGCGAACAGGAGACGAGGTGAACCGCGATGACTGAGTGGAGCTACGAGGGCGCGACGGGCCCGGACCACTGGGCCGATCTCGATCCGGCCTGGGCGATTGCGAAGTTGGGGATTCGCCAGTCGCCGATCGATCTCGCTGGAGCCACCGACGAGGTCGAGGGCAGTCTCGGGCTCAGCTACGACAAGGTGACGCTCACCGAGGTCGCCAACGACGGGCACACCCTCCAGGTCGGGGTGACTGCGGGAGGCATGCTCACATTCGGACAACGGACCTGGACGCTCGGCGGCCTCCACTTCCACACGCCGAGCGAGCACCACATCGACGGCGAGGCCTTCGACATGGAGATCCATCTGGTGCACACCGACGATCGCAATCAGCTTGGGGTCCTCGGCGTCTTCGCCGAGATCGCAGGCGGCTTCGGGGCGTTGAGCGCCGTCTTCGACGCTGCACCCGACGCTGGGACAACGGTCGACCTCCGTCTCGAGGAGATCCCAGTGGTCGACGTGCTTCCCCCGGATCGGAGCCGATGGTTCGCCTACACCGGTTCGTTGACGACGCCGCCGTTCACCGAGCAGGTGCAATGGGTGGTGCTCCGCCAGCCACTCGAGGTGTCCGAGTCCGATGTCCAGCAAATGCGGAGACTGTTCGGCGCCAACGCCCGCCCTGTTCAACCGAAGCACTCTCGTCGGGTGTCATCACCCGGGTGAGTCGAGCCGGCGATTTGCACCACCGGTTTAGGGTGTGCGTGTGATCCAGGGCATCACCGAGCGCTTCAAGTCGATGTTCCGGTCCCGGAGCGATATGAAGGACGACGCCGTTGCCGGTGTTGTCCTCGGCATCGAGAGCATCCCGGACGGTCTCGCCCAGGGTCTCGTGGCAGGCGTCAACCCGATCTTCGGGCTGTACGGATACATGTACGGCATGGTGGGGGCTGCGCTCTTCACGAGCTCCGTATACATGACCGTGCAGGCGACCGGGGCGATGTCGCTCGTCGTGGCGGACGTCCCGGCTGTCCATGCCGGGGACGACGCAGATCGGGCGCTCTTCACGCTTGCAATCCTCACGGGTGTGCTCATGATCGTGGCCGGGCTCTTGAAGCTCGGCTTCGTCCTCCGGTATGTCTCGAATGCAGTGATGGTCGGATTCATGACGGCGGTCGGCATCAACATCGTGCTCGGTCAGCTCGAGAACTTCACGGGCTACAGCTCGGACGCATCGAACCGGATCACGAGGACCATCGACACCATTCTCTCCCCGCTGCAGATCGACTACGCGACGTTGGCGATCGGTGTTCTCACGATCGTTCTCATCGTGGTCCTCGAGCGGACGCGTCTCGGGGCTTTGGGAATGGTCCTCGCTGTCGCCATCGGCTCCCTGATCGTCGTGATCTTCGATCTCGAGGTGGAACAGCTCAATGACATCGCTGAAATCCCTCGAGGCCTTCCCTTCCCGGCGGTGCCTCTGCTATCGGCGATTCCCGACCTGATCATCCCGGCGATCTCGCTGGCATTCGTCGGCCTCGTGCAGGGTGCCGGTATCTCGGCGTCGCGGCCCAACCCCGACGGGGAGTATCCGGACGCCTCCCAGGACTTCTTCGGACAGGGCATGGGCAATCTCCTCTCCGGCCTCTTCCGCGGCATGCCCGTCGGGGGATCGGCGTCCGCGACGGCGCTGGTGAGCGAGGCCGGGATGAAGACATCGCTGGCACTTTTCTCGGCGGGCGTGGTCATGGCGATCACCCTGATCTTCTTCGCAGATGCCGTGAGCTACATCGCCATGCCTGCCCTCGCTGCTCTGTTGATCGTGGTGGGGTACCGCACCGTCAAGGTGGACGATGTCGTTGCGGTGTGGAAGACCGGCAAGGTCCAGGCCGTCGCCATGACGGTGACGCTCATCCTCACGATCATCATCCCCCTCCAGTACGCCGTGCTCGTCGGCGTCGCGTTGTCGATGATCCTGTACGTGGTGCGCAGCTCGAACCAGGTGGTCGTCAGACAACGGATCGTCACCGATCGGGGCCAGAAGGAGATCGACCCGCCGGAGAGCGTCGGACGCGACGAGGTGATCTTGCTCCAACTGTACGGGAGCATCTTCTTCGCCTCGGCTGCGGCCTTCGAAGAACTCCTTCCGAACGTGGACGACGGGACGGACAACTCGGTGGTCATCCTGCGTCTCCGCCGGAAGGATGACTTCGGCGGCACCTTCATGGATCTGCTCGATCGATACGCCGAGGAGCTCCACCAGGCGAACAGCAAGCTCATGCTGATGTCCCTCGAGCCGCGTGCGATGGATCAGCTGGTGGTGAACGGAACGGCCGACATCGTCGGCTCGGAGAATCTCTATCCCGTCGATGAGTGGATCACTCGAGAGATCGACACCGTGCTCGACGATGCGAACGCCTGGGTCGAGGAGCATCGAACAGACCCTGAGGCCGGTCCGGTTGAGCCACCGGCGGATCCGGCAAAGACTGCAGGCTCGGGTGATGACACCGATGTCGGCGAGCCCGACGACATGTGACCTGGTAATCCTCTCCAACAATTAGTCATAAATAGTCCATCCACATTCTCATCGGCCTCCGTAGTGCCGACATCTGCACTCTGCAGAACCTGATATCTGCACAACGCAGACCCTGAGAAAAGGATGTACCCAATGTTGAAGAAGCGATTCTCCCTGATCGCTCTGATCGCAGTATTCGCACTGATCGTTGCGGCCTGCTCGAGCGACTCGGAAGAGACGACAACCACCACCGCTGCTCCTGCTGAGGAGGAGATGGTGGACACCAGCGTGCTCGATCTTGCTGTTGAAGCCGGGCAGTTCTCGGTTCTCATCGCCGCCATTGAGGCAGCAGGCCTTGGTGAGACTCTCGAAGGTGAGGGTCCGTTCACGGTCCTCGCACCGACTGACGCAGCCTTCGAGGCAGCGCTGGAAGCCCTCAACCTGACGGCTGAGGAGCTGCTTGCCAACCCGGCCCTGTCCGACATCTTGCTCTACCACGTGCTCGGCCAAGCCGCAGACAGCTCTGCCGTCGCTGCGCTCGATGGTTCGAGTGTCGCCACCGTGCAGGGTGAGGAGATCTCGATCACGGTCGACTCCGGCACGATCTTCATCAACGAGACCGCCGAGGTCGTCTCCGCCGATCTCGCCGCCGACAACGGCATCGTGCACGTGATCAACCAGGTGCTCCTCCCGCCGACCGTCGCCCAGGCGCTCGGTGTGGCGGCTCCTGAGGAGACCACCACGACCACGGTCGCCGAGACGACGACCACCACCGAGGCGCCCGCAGAGCCGACCATCGCCGAGATCGTCGTCGAGCTCGCCTCGGGCGACCCGGCGGAGTTCACGACGCTGCTCGCAGCGGTCCAGGCTGCTGATCCGGCCGTCCTCGAGGCGCTGAGCGATCCGAGCCAGGAGCTGACGGTCTTCGCACCCACGGATGCGGCCTTCGCCGCCATCCCTGAGGACGTGCTGGCCGGCATCCTCGCCGACCAGGAGCTGCTGACCAACATCCTGCTGTACCACGTGGCGCCTGGCGTCTTCCTGGCTGAGGACGTTGTCGCCGCCGCACCGATCGAGGCACTGCCGACCCTGCTCGAGGGCGAGACCCTCAGCATCGAGGTCGTCGACGGTTCCGTCGTCATCAACGGAGAGGCGACGGTCATCCAGACCGACGTCCTCGCCAGCAACGGCGTGATCCACGTCATCGACACCGTGCTGCAGCCGTAGTTCACGCCCAACGACCATGTGACAAGTGGGGCCTTCGGGCCCCACTTCTCGCGTCATGGGTGGCGAGCCGGCGCGGTCGATCGCCTAGCCTCGGGCGGCAGAGCAATAGCGAGATCGGAGCGGCATGGATCGGGAGGAGTGGGTCAAATGGGGGGTCATCGCACTGGCGGCGGTTGGAGCACTCGTGTTGGTGGGCGCCGCCTTGTCTAGCGGCGGCGACATCGAGGGCCGAACCTGGATCGTCGAGAGCCTCCAGGCCGACGCAGGTGCAACGGAACCCATCGAGGGAACCGCGCTGACAGCGACCTTCGAGGACGGAACGGTGAGCGGCGTGTCCGGCTGCAACAACTTCTTCGCCGGATATGAGCTCGACGGGAGCTCGATCGCCATCGGACCTGCCGGCTCGACGCTGATGTTCTGCGCGGAGCCCGAGGGTGCGATGGAGCAAGAGCAGACGTACCTCGGCCTCCTCCAGTCGGCTGACACGTTCGACGTCGATGGCGAGACGCTCACGCTGTCCGCGAACGGAACCACCGTGCTCACCTTCGTCGAGATCACCCCGGACACAGCCGCAGGTTGACGCAGGGACACCGGCCCTCGTCGGCGAAGCCCCATCTGGCTATGGGGCCGGGGAGGGGTCACCACCGGGAGATTCCGCAGCTCGTGAGACCCGGGTAGGTTGAACGCGAGGAGGTGGACGATGGATTCAGTCCGGTTCGGGGTCTTGAGCACGGCCAAGATCGGCATGGAGAAGGTGACGCCGGCAATCCAGGCGGCATCCAACGCTGAGGTCGTCGCCATTGCCTCTCGATCGCACGACGATGCCGTCGATGCCGCTGCGTCCCTTGGCGTTCCCCAAGCATTCGGGGGTTACGAGGAGATGCTGGCATCGCCGGACATCGACGCGGTCTACATCCCCCTGCCGAACGACCTGCATGCCGAATGGACATTGCGGGCTGCGGATGCCGGCAAGCACGTGTTGTGCGAGAAGCCGCTCGCCATGACGCCGGAGCAGGCACAGGAGATGGTCGACGGCTGTGCGCAGGCTGGCGTCAAGCTGCAGGAAGCCTTCATGTATCGGCACCATCCCACCTGGGTGGAGGCGATTCGCCTTGTCCGCAGTGGCGCCGTGGGAACCGTGCAAGGGGTGCAGAGCTTCTTCAGCTACTACAACGACGATCCCGGGAACATCCGGAATCGCGTCGAGAACGGCGGAGGCGCGACGATGGACATCGGCTGCTACAACATCAACCTGTCACGGTTGGTCTTCGACGCCGAGCCGGTCGACGTCGAGGCGGTGGTCAAGCGGGACCCGGTCATGGGGATCGACGTCCTCACGTCCGCCGTCATGTCGTTCCCACGCGGCGGGCAATCGAGCTTCACCTGCTCGATCCGGTCCGAGGAGTATCAGCGGGTGCATATCGTCGGCACCGGCGGCCGCATCGAGATCGAGATCCCGTTCAACATCCCGACGGACATCGACACCCGGATCTTCGTGAGCGCAGGTGGGGACCCACCCGTCTCCCCGGCCACGGAGACCGTCGTGTTCCCGCCAGCTGACCAGTACACGATCCAGGCGGAGCGGTTTGCACAGTCGATCATCGACGACACGCCGGTGCCGGTCGATCCGTCGGATGCGGTGGCGAACATGACGGTCATCAGCGAAATCCTGGCGAACTAGACCACGAGGAGGAGGAGACCCACCATGAGAGACCTCACAGGAGAAGTCGTTGCCGTCACCGGTGCCAGTGCCGGTATCGGGGAAGCGAGCGCCCGGGCCCTCGTCGCCGAGGGAGCGAACGTCGTTGTCGGTGCGCGCCGCAAGGACAGGCTCGACGCCATGGCGGACCAGCTCGGTGCACAGGTGGCCGTCGTCGAGATGGATGTGACCAGTCCGGCTGATGCCAAGCGCCTGGTCGGCGCAGCCATGGACCGCTTCGGGAAGCTCGATGCGCTGGTCGCCAATGCGGGAATCGGTGCCTACGGCGGGATCATGGATCTGACCGACGAGCAGCTGGCAGCGATGATGGAGACGAACATCGCCGGCACGGTGTGGCCGATCCGTGCAGCGGTCCCGGTGTTCGTCGATGCGGGAGCCGGCGACATCGTGATCGTGGCCTCGGTTGCCGGGCTTCGAGGAGCGGGAGACGAGGCCGTCTATGCGGCCACGAAGTTCGCTCAGGTCGGGCTGGCCGGTGGGCTCGATCGGGAGCTCCGGGAGCACGGGATTCGCGTGTCCACGCTCGCCCCTGGGGGCACGGCGACCGAGTTCGCCATGGGGGCTGGCCGAACGCCGGACATGCCGGGCCTTGCCGACATGATGTCGGCCGATGACGTCGCCGCCGCCGTGGTTGCCGTCTTGAAGCAGCCAAGGTCGATGCGGACCCTCGTGTGGTCGATGCGGAGCATGCAGGAGGCCGACTGAGGCGACCCCGCCTACCGCAGCTTCCCGGGAACCCGTCGAGGCGACGAGCGGACGCTCCGTGCCGCTGCGGTGTGACGCATTCCTCATGGCTGCGGCGACCGCCGTAGTGTTCTGACCACACGACATTCGGCCTCCCCACTTCCGAAAGCGCATGGCAGCAGCCGAGACCGCAACCATCCCGCTCGGTTCCTACGAGTTCACCATCGCCACGAATGCGGGGCCGAGGGTGCTCGGTTATCGCCGCAAGCAAGGGGTGAACCCCTTTGCGGAGCTCCCGAACGACGTCATCCCCCTCCAGGACGGCCGGAAGTATCGATTCCTCGGGGGCCACCGCCTGTGGAGGGCTCCCGAGATTCCCGCCGTCACGTACGAACCGGACGATCGGCCGGTGAAGATCGACGACAGTTCGCGAGACATCGACATCAGCGGTCCCGCCGACCGCAACGGCATCGCGAAGCGCATCACGGTCTCCCAGCGCGGGAACTACTCGATCGTCGATCATGCCCTGGAGAACCACGGACAGGACACGGTGTTGTCGGCGCCCTGGGCGATCACGCAGCTCAAGCCGGGGGGCTTCGCATACCTGCCATTGGCCGCCGAGCCGTCGGATCCCGATGCCGTGCAACCGAACCGCTTGCTCGTGCTGTGGCCCTACACGGACCTCTCCGCGCCCGAGATCCAATTCACCGAACGGTTGATCATGGTCCACGGCAGCGAGCGCAACGCCAGGCTCAAGGTGGGAGTCGCCAACACCCAGGGGTGGGTCGCGTACCACTACGGCGATGAGCTCTTCGTCATCTGGTCACACGTCAACCGTGCCGAGGGCTACTACGTCGACCACGGGGCCTCGGTGCAGTGCTACCGCGATGGGCGGTTCCTGGAGCTCGAGACCCTCGGATCCCGAGCTCAACTCGCCCCCGGTGAGCGCGTGACCCATCGCGAAGTGTGGACATTGATCGATCTCGGGGGGCAGCCCCCTGACGACGTGCTCGCCGACCTGCCCGAGACGCCTGACGGCATCTTCCTGTGACCGGTCGGGGATTGGAGGAGACCATGGTCATCGACACACAAGCGGCGGGACGCCTGCTCATGGGCCCAGGGCCCTCCAACGCCTATCCCGAGTCTCTCGCTGCGGCCGGCCGACCCCTCATCGGCCACCTCGACCCGGTGTTCCTGGCGATTCTCGACGATACGAGCGCCGGGCTCCGGGCGGTGATGGGCACCGACAACGAGCTCACCTTCCCGATCAGCGGAACCGGGTCGGCGGGCATGGAAGCGGCTTTCGTCAACTGGGTGGCACCCGGTGATGTCGTCGTCATCGGAGTCAACGGCGTCTTCGGACAGCGCATGTGCGATGTCGCCGACCGCCTCGGTGCAGAGGTGGTGAAGGTCGAGCACGAGTGGGGCGAGGCGCTGTCGGTGGAGCGGATGCTCTCTGCCCACCCCGCTCCGGCGATCATCGCCGCCGTGCACGCCGAGACCTCCACCGGCGTGCTGTCCGATGTCGCCTCGATCGGAGCGAACAAGGGTGACGCGCTCTTCCTGGTGGACTGTGTCACGTCGGTGGGCGGGGTCCCGGTCGAGCTCGATGCGTGGGGAGTCGACATCGCATACAGCGGGACTCAGAAGTGCCTCGGCGTCGCGCCCGGACTGGCTCCGTTCACCGCCAACGAGCGAGCTCGGGAGCGCATGCTCGATCGGCCCGTGTCGTGGTATCTGGACCTGAACATGATCGAGAAGTACGTCACCGGTGAAGGCGCTCGTGCGTATCACCACACCGCCCCCATCAACGCCATCCGCGGGCTCCACGCCGGGCTCGCGACGATCCTCGCCGAGGGACTCGACGCCGTGTTCGAGCGCCACCGGTCGTGCGGAGGAGCACTCTTCGACGGCCTGATGTCGCTCGGGTTCGAGCCGTTCGCCCAGGAGGGGAATCGCATCCCTCACCTCACCACCGCCTATCTCCCCGAGGGCGTCGATGATGCGAAGGCCCGGCGGACATTGCTCGAGGACTTCGGGATCGAGGTCGGTGGAGGTCTCGGGCCGGTGGCAGGCAAGATCTGGCGTGTGTCCGCAATGGGTGAGACGGCCCGCGCTGCGCACGTCAACACGGGCCTCGCTGCCATCACAGCCGTCGTCTCGTGAAGACGCCGCTGTTCATCGGTGTCGATTCGTCGACGACGGCGACGAAGGCACTCATCGTGGACGCGAGCGGGTCCATCCTCGCCATGGGACGTTCGGTGTATGGGTTCGAGACTCCGCAACCGCTGTGGTCCGAGCAATCGCCCGATCTGTGGTGGGACGCCACGGTGCAGGCGGTTCGCGAGGCGATGGACCGAGCAGGGGCGTCGGCCGGTGACGTCGGTGGGATCGGCCTCACGGGACAGATGCACGGCCTCGTCGTCCTCGACGCTGCAGATCGCGTCCTCAGGCCGGCCATCCTCTGGAACGATCAGCGTACGCAGGCGGAGTGTGACGAGATTCGGGCGGTCGTTGGGCTCGAGAGGCTGCTCGCCACAACGGGCAATGATGCGCTCACCGGGTTCACCGCACCGAAGCTCGCATGGGTTCGGAATCACGAACCCGATGTCTTCGAACGGATCGCCCATGTGCTGTTGCCGAAGGACTACGTTCGACTCCGCCTGACCGGCCTCCACGCCATGGACAAGGCGGGAGGGTCGGGCACGATCCTGTTCGACGTCGCAGCACGAGATTGGTCACGCGACGTTCTCGAGGCCCTCGGCTTCCCCTCGAGCTGGTTTCCGGACACCTTCGAGGGAACCGAGGTGACCGGCACGCTCACCGAAGCCGCTGCGGATGAGCTCGGATTGGCCAAAGGGACGCCGGTGTTCGGCGGTGGCGGCGACCAAGCCGCCAACGGCGTCGGCGTCGGAGCCGTGCGGGCCGGCACGGTGGCGATGAGCGTGGGCACCAGCGGAGTCGTCTTCGCCGCAGTCGATCGGCCCGTCATCGAACCGGAAGGACGGCTCCATGCCTTCTGCCACGCCGTGCCCGGAATGTGGCATCTCATGGGGGTGATGCTGTCCGCCGCCGGGAGCTACGAGTGGTTCCGAACCACCGTTGCACCGGATCGTTCCTTCGCCGAACTCGATGCAGAGGCTTCCGATGTCCGGCCGGGAGCCAACGGTCTGCTGTACCTGCCCTACTTGTCGGGCGAGCGCACCCCGTATCCCGATCCGCTCGCACGTGGTGTCTTCGCCGGCCTCACCGTGCGCCATGAGCGAGCACACCTGGCGCGCGCTGTGCTCGAAGGGGTGGCATTCGGCTTGCGTGACTCCCTCGAGCTCGTGGCGGGTGCGGTCGGCATCGACGAAGTCCGCATCTCGGGAGGGGGTGCGTCGAGCCCCGTCTGGCTCCAGATCATCGCAGACGTGATCGACCATCCGATCCAGGTCGTCGGCACCCCGGAGTCGGCCGCCCACGGTGCCGCCCTGCTCGCTGCGACAGGGGACGGAGCCTTCGCATCGATCGAGGAGGCAACCACGAGCTCGATCGAATTGGGTCGGCGCTACGTTCCCGGAGCAGACGCCCAGCCGTACCAAGAGGCATATGGGGTCTACCGCAGCCTCTATCCGACGCTCAGGAGCACATTCCCTGCCCTCGCAGACCTCGATCGGTGAACGGTCAGTGAGGCGGGTTCTCCGGCACGGAGTCCGGTTCCTCGTGTGCGGACGCCCGGAGGGAGGTGACGGACTTGACGTTCCAGCACAGCGTCGAGCCTTGCCGCACGAGGAGGCGGACGGGTCCCCCCTCGTCGGCTTCGAGCGGGCGTTCCGGCGTCCCGACCAGGAGATAGCCGCCGCCGATCACGTCGATGGTGGGGATGCTCGCGCGATACCCGTCACGCTCGGCCTCCACCGTCACATACGGGAGGTCCGTCGACATCAGCAGACGAATCGGAACAGCGCGCCCCCGTCGGCCCGGGAAGAGCTCTCCGACGTCCGGCACGGCTCCAGGATGATCGACCAGGGTCGTCACCGGGAGCTCGCGTTCGCGCCCGTCGCGTTCCGCAATGACCACGTTCGGTGCGCCTTCGACCTTCTCTTCGATCATGGTGCCACTGTACCGGCCGAGGTCCGCCGGCTCCCGGCCGACCCGGCGACACCGTGCGCGGCGCCCGCTATACATCCACCGGTGAGGTACGTGATTCGATGACAACCAACAGCACCATCCACGGCGTCATCTGGGACGTCGACGGCACATTGGCGGACACGCTCGACCTGTGTGTGGACGCTCTCCAGCACGCCATTCGTGTCCACGGGGGGCCGGATCTCACTCGTGAGGAGGTGCAGAGCCGCTTCGGGCCCACCGAGGAGGGCATCCTCGAGGGTGTCGTCGGCGACCGCTGGGTCGACGCCATCGAGACCTACCTCGACGTCTACGAGTCTCACCACAACGGAACTGCGCTGACCTTCGCACGCGTTCGTTCGGTGGTCCTCGACCTCGACAGCGCCGGGGTTCCGATGGCCGTGGTCACGGGCAAGGGGGAGCGGAGCGCGCGGATCACCCTCGAGCACATCGGCCTCGACGAGGTCTTCGAGTACGTCGCAGCCGGCTCGACGAAGCGGTCGATCAAGTCCTCAGCGATCGAGGGCATCGTTTCGCGATGGGGCCTCGATCCGGAGGTGGTGGCCTATGTGGGGGACGTGCCATCGGATGTCGAGCATGCCCATGCGGCCTCGGTGGTAGCGGTCTCAGCTGCCTGGAAACCCGACGCCGACGTTCCCGCTCTCGCACAGCAGTCGCCGGAGTTCCTCCTGACGAGCGAAGACGAGCTCGCAGCGTGGGCCGCTGATCACGTGAAGGCAGCAGCCGCCGACTGACCCGATACGATCTCCACGAGACCGACGTCGATCGGCTGCATCGGTGGAGCTCTCGGTGCGAACGGCGCAGCCTCCGTCACAGGCATAGGGTGATGGCGGAGGTGCAACCGTGAATGGACTGCGCGATTGGGAGCTCCTGCGGGCCACGGAGCGCACGCCGGCGGCAGACGCCGAGCGCATCGCCACGATCACATCGGAGTTCGAACGCGGGTTCGAGGTGCTCCGCGAGGTCGGGCCGTGCATCACGATCTTCGGGTCCGCTCGGTTCACCGAAGATCATCCGTCTTACCAGCTGACCCGTGCCACCGCTGCTGCGTTCGGATCACACGGATTCGCCATCATGTCCGGAGGTGGCCCCGGCGTGATGGAGGCCGCAAATCGTGGCGCACGCGACGTGGGTGCGACCTCGATCGGCTGCACGATCGAGATTCCGCACGAGCAGACCGGGAACCCCTACATCGACATCGAGATCCCCTTCCACTACTTCTTCGCCCGCAAGGTGTGTCTGGTGCGGTACTCGCAGGCGTTCGTGCTGATGCCCGGTGGCTTCGGCACGCTCGACGAGCTGTTCGAGACGGCAACCCTCATCCAGACCGGCAAGATGCCCGGATTCCCGCTCGTGCTGATGGGGACGGAGTTCTGGGAACCCATCACCTCGTTCGTGACCACCTCACTCGTGGGGGGCGGGACCATCAGCGAAGAGGATCTCGAGTTCTTCCGCGCCACGGACGATCCGGACGACGCCGTGCGATACGTCGAGGAGCATCTCTCGGGCAGCTGACGTATCGCCGTCATGGCTAGCGAAGAAACGATCTCACCGTATCGATGGTGTCCGCATCCTGCGGGAGCTTGTCGTTCCGGTACCTGACGACACGGGCGAAGCGGAGCGCTGCACCTCCTGGATATCGGGTCGATCGCTGAACACCGTCGATGGCGATCTCGACGACCTGCTCCGGGCGCACGATCACGGTCCGTCCGTCGTCGGTGACGGCGAGTTCGGAGAACCGCTCCGTCTGCCATCGCAGCGTGTCGTCGGTCATTCCCTTGAACGTCTTGCCGACCATCACGAAGCCCCCCGACATGGGATCGCGGGCGCCGAGATGGATGTTCGACAGCCAGCCGCGGCGGCGCCCGCTGCCATGCTCCACTGCGAGGACGACCAGATCCAGGGTGTGGACCGGCTTCACCTTTCGCCACGCCTTGCCTCGCCGGCCCGCCTGATACGGTGAGTCCGCCGCCTTGATCACGACACCTTCGTGTCCTTCGTCCAGAGCGCGCGCCAGGGTGGCTTGGGCTTCCTCCGGATCGGAGGTCACAACACCGGGTACCGCGAGCGGGCCGACAACGGCGCGGAGGCGGTGAAAGCGATCGATGAGGGGCACGTCGAGGAGGTCCTCGCCGTCATGGTGGAGGAGATCGAAGAAGAACGGATACGACGGCTGGTCCCCGCTGGCGGTGTCCTGGAACGGCACCGGTCTCCCTTCGGCATCGAGGCCGAGCACCTCGCCGTCGAGGATGAGACTCTGTGCGTTCAACGCTCGGACGGCTTCGACGACGGAGGGCACCCCGCCCGTGATCTCGTTCAGATTGCGCGTCCACACCCGAACGGTGTCGCCAGCTCGATGGACCTGGATCCGGATCCCATCGAGCTTCCATTCCACGGACGCATCGCCGAGCTCCTCGATTGCGGACTGTGGAGACGCCGCGGTCGAGGCGAGCATCGGGAGTACCGGGCGGAAGATCGCCAGGCCGATGTCGTCGAGCCCGGTCCGCCCGCTGCGCACGGCGACCTGCGCCGCCTCGGCCAGGTCGCCCGTCAACATGGCGGCCCTGCGCACCGACGCAACCGGAACCCCGGCCGCCTTCGCCACGGCGGTCGTGACGACTCCCTCGTTGGCGCCCTGTCGGAGCTCACCGATGAGCAGGCGCCTCACGAAGGCCGCTTCGGCCTCCGTTGCGGTCGACAGGAACCGAGCCAACCGGCTCCGACGGTCCTGCTGGCTCCCAGCGCCGGTCGTCGAGCCCAGGTCGTCGAGCAGCGCGTCGAGATCGGCGACAACCAGCCGGGATTCGCCGGCAGGCTCGGCCGACGCGTTTGCGATCGTCGCCCAGCCCACACCGATCCTGCCCTGCCGGGGGTTGCCGGAGATCAGCCCGACGACGACGCCGATCTCGTCCTCGGGGGTCTCGCGAAGGAGCTCGGCGATCAGCCCGACTTTCTCGTTCCTCGCAGCGGTGGCCGACACCGCGTCTGATGCCGCAACCAGTCTCCGCAATTCCAGACTCGTCGCATCGGGTGGGTCTGCCATGGCGGCAGCCTACGGGTATGCCGAGAAGTCGCAATGGGCGCCAGTACGCTGCCAATCGTGAACGAACTCGAACTCGAACTCCTCCTTCGATGCGTTGCAGCGGCAGTTCTCGCCGGAGTGGTCGGATTCGATCGCGAAGCCGCCAACAAGCCGGCGGGCATTCGCACCCATGCCATCGTCGGAGCCGGCGCGGCGCTGTTCGCCAGCGCATCCATACTGATCCTCGGAGAGGCGGCCCTCGTCGAAGGGCGTGGCGATGCCGTTCGGATCCCTGCAGCCATCGTCACCGGCGTCGGGTTCCTCGGCGCTGGAGCGATCCTGCGGGCCGGCCAGCGGGTCACCGGTCTCACGACGGCGGCCGGTATCTGGGTCACGGCGGCGATCGGACTCCTCGTGGGCTCCGGGTTCTGGATCATCGGCATCGGGGCGACGGCCCTGGTCGTTGCGATCATCAACCTCCCGACGGTGTTCGGGATGACGACGTCGGATGCGCTGCACGAGCCTCCCAGCGACTCGGGTTAGGCGGGATCTCGGAGCACCGGGCATGTCATGCAGTGCCCGCCACCACGTCCGCGGCCGAGCTCCGAGCCCTCGATCTCGAGCACCGTCACACCGGCATTGCGAAGACGCTCGTTGGTGTACTCGTTCCGGTTGTACGCGATCACCACTCCCGGCTCGAGGGCCACGACGTTGTTGCCGTCGTCCCACTGCTCGCGCGCTTGCTCGAATGTGTTCCCGCCCGTCGGGATCACGCGGAGCTCCGCGAGGTCGAGTGCTTCTCGCACCACGTCCAACCACCCGCGATCTTCGATCACGACCTCGACTCCGTCAGCCGCCGGGTAGTAGCTGATGGGCTGGATCGTCTCGATGACCGGCTCGTAGATCGTCACGAGATCGCGATCACAGAACGTGAACACGGTGTCGAGGTGCATGCTCGCCCGATCACGCGGCATCTTGGCCGCGATCACGCGTTCTGCCGCATGGGCATCGAAGAGTGCCTTGGCGACCTGGCTGACCGCCTGATACGTGGTTCGTTCCCCCATGCCGATGAGCACGACACCGTTGCCGACCGGCATCACATCTCCGCCCTCCAATGTGGCGCTCCCTCGGTCCTGCTCGGGGGGGTCGCCCCACCAGAACCGGAAATCCCCGTCGCGGAAGGCCGGATGGTGGTGATAGATCGCAGCGAGATGCAGCGTCTCCTTCCGGCGCGCAGGCGAGTACTTGGGATTGATCGTCACGCCGTCGTAGATCCAGCTGCTCGAGTCCCTGGTGAACAGCTGATTCGGGAGAGGTGGCAGCACGAACTCATGATCTCCGTACGCCTTGGTGGCCCAGCTTCGGAAGTCGGATGGCAGTTCTCCCACGGTGACACCGCCGATCAGGTGGTGGACCAGGGTCGTCGAGTCGAGCTCGTCCATCCACGAGCGCATCTCGGTCACGCCGTTGACACCGACCTCGTCGGCGATGAGCTTGCGATCCAGCACGTAGGCGCGTCCGGCGGGATCGTCCATGACGTCCGTGAGGAGCTCGTGGACCAGCATGACATCGATGCCGTAGTCATCGCGCATCAGTGCGACGAACGCGTCGTGTTCCACAGCGGCTCGCGTCGCCCACGGGACGTCGTCGAACAGCAGCTCCTCGGCATTGGACGGCGTGAGCCTCCGCATCTCCGGGCCGGGACGGTGCACGATGACCCTGCGGAGCCTGCCTACCTCTGAGTGAACGCCGAACCGTCCCACGGCGCTACGTCAACGTCGCGACCATGAGGGCCTTGATCGTGTGCAGTCGGTTCTCTGCCTGGTCGAACGCAACGCTCCGGGACGACTCGAACACGTCCTCGGTCACCTCGAGGCCATCCGGCATGTCGGTGTGATCCATGATCTGTGCACCCACGGTGGTGTTCGCGTCGTGGAATGCCGGGAGACAGTGCATGAACTTGGTGTCCGGATTCCCCGTTGCCCGCATCATGTTGCCGTCGACCTGGTACGCCTTGACGAGAGCCACCCGATCGGTCCACACGTCCTTGGGCTCGCCCATGGACACCCAGACGTCGGTGTGGATGAAGTCCACGCCCTCGACCCCCTCTCGCCAGTCTTCGGTGACGGTGACCCGCCCTCCCGTCTCGGCTGCGATCGACCGGGCGAGCTCCACGACATCTTCGGGTGGTTGGAGCGCCTGCGGTCCGATGAGCCGGAGGTCACTCCCCATCTTGGCCGCCATCACCGCGTGCGACCGGGCCATGTTGAAACGAAGGTCGCCGACGAATGCGTAGCTGAGACGTGCGAAGTCCTTTCCGCTGGTCTCACGCATGGTTTGGAAGTCGGCGAGCATCTGTGTCGGGTGCCACTCGTCGGTGAGCCCGTTGTAGACAGGGACGCCCGCGTGCTCGGCGAGCGTCTCGATGTCGTCCTGGGACTTGCCCCGGAACTGGATGGCGTCGTACATCCGACCCAGGACCCGAGCAGTGTCGGCAATGGACTCCTTGTGGCCCATCTGCGAGCTCGTGGGGTCGAAGAACGAGACGTGTGCACCTTGGTCGAAGGCAGCGACTTCGAAGGCTGCGCGAGTCCGCGTCGAGGTCTTCTCGAACAGCAAGGCGATGTTCTTCCCGGTCAGGGCCAGCTGCTCGGTTCCCGCTCGCTTCGCCGCCTTGAGGTCATCGGCCAACGCAATCAGATCGCCGAGCTCATCAGGGGTGAAGTCGAGTGTCTTGGTGAAGCTTCGTCCAGTGAGTCCGAACATGCGTACCTCCGGGTACAGGCCCATGACGGGCGGGCCGGCAGTCGTCACGACTGCGGGTCGCGATTGTGCCAGGCGCGGCGTGCTACGAGTGAGCGAGCCTCCTCGACTCGACCGCGGCACCGACACGGAGCACGGATGCGGCCACCCCCTTGCCGATCATCCATCCCGCCACGACCTCCCTCGGGTAGTGGACGCCGCGGTAGATCCGAGAGAAGCCGATGCCCGCAGCGAGCGCATTCAATGGCAGCCAGAGAGATGGAACATGCCGGCCGACGACCCCGGCGAAGGCGGAAGCGGAGGCCGTCTGTGCCGATGGCACGCTGGAGCCCGACGGTGTCTCGCCCTCCGAGTCGGCGACGGCCGCCGATGCCCGAGCGCGGCGGATGGTGGCGGCGGAACCGGCGCTGGTGACGCCGATGGCCAGCAGCCCTTCCCCCGCAGCTCGGCGTCCCCGTGCACCGCCGAAGACCGAGAGCAGCCCGGCGAAACCGATCAGCATGCGCGGCGCAGCCCTCGTGTCGGCGATGGGAGCAACCGTCGCTTCGAGGAGCGGGAGCTTCCAGGTCGAGATGCGCTCGAACCACCGCCGATCGAGCTCCTCGAGATCATCGAGGAACTGGTTCCGCAGAGGAATCTCGGCGTGGATGTCGGGTGACGCCGATGGTGTCGCAATGGGCTCCACCACAGGATCGTACCTGACTCCCGAGAGACGGCCTGTGGACCCGCGGGTCCGGCGGATCTCTCGCTCACGTCGGACGATGACGGCGTGTTTCGAGAGGCCGGGGATCGCCGCGCAGGTGCTGCCTAGCATCGGGGTCGACCAGCGAGTGAAGGACGGGCACGGTGGTGATGCGTTTCGGTTCCATGGCGGTGACGAAGAAAGGTCTTGCGGAAGCCGCTGTTCGTGCCGCTGACTGGCTCAACCCCGTCACGAGCGATCCGGCGGCTCCGCTCAAGACGCTGTCGTTCATCGACGCATTTGGCCCCTCGTTGATGCCGCGTTCGTCGGTGCACCAGGGTCTTGCGGCCGGCGCGTCGGTGTTGATCGCCGAGCTGGTCGGCAGGGCGACGGAGGCCGGGGTGCAGAGGGCGATCCCCGACGATGCCGGGTTCGTGCAGCGCATGGGCGTGCGGGCGCTGGTCACCGGAGCGGGCTTCGGACTGACCAAGATCCCGCAGCGTCGGGACGAACCGACCCCGGTTGCGTCCATGCGCACGGTCGGACGGCTCGCCATGGCGGGTGGGATCGGCGGGATGGTGTACGACGCAACCAGCGAACTGCGCCATCGCTACCCCGCTACGGGGCCGGTTCGTCCCATCCTGGTGGGCGTCGGGTCATTCCTCGGTGCTCTCGCCTACTCGGACACCCTCCTCGGGAAGCGCACCGCGATCATCCAGCGGTGGTCGGATGAGGACAAGCCGGCGAACATCTACGCCTC
Source organism: Acidimicrobiia bacterium (assembly GCA_030066265.1). Classification (GTDB taxonomy): domain Bacteria; phylum Actinomycetota; class Acidimicrobiia; order Spongiisociales; family UBA5794; genus SZUA-442. Next base: position 31,005 of record JASJCF010000012.1, read on the forward strand.
GCTCGGCATCGGTCTGGGTGTGGCCATGTTCGGGCGTGCCGTCGGCAGGGGGTTCATCGCCTCTCGCCAGTCGTGGATGGACTTCTACGGAGAGGATGTCGTCCGCCGCCAGATCGGGCGAACCACCAACCTTGCGCTGTGGGGCCTCGGAGGGGCGGCGCTCTACAACGGCGTGGTCGGATACATCGCCCGGTCGAACGAGAAGATCGAGCCCGCGTACAGCGAAGTCCCCACGAGCGAGTTCGTGTCCGGAGGCCCGAAGAGCATCTCCCCGTTCCAGGAGCTCGGCCTGCAGGGCCGCCGCTATGTCACCGACGCAGTGACTCCCGACCTCATCGAAGAGGTGCTCGGCGAACCGGCTGTCGCGCATCCCATCCGCGCATACATCGGATACAACAGCGAGCCGCTCTATTCCACCGGTCGCTCCGAGATGGCGCTCGAGGAGCTCGACCGCCTCGGCGCGTTCGACCGGCGGTATCTCCTCTTGTTCTGCCCGACTGGTACCGGCTGGGTCGACCAGACGATGATCGAGTCCGCCGAGATCCTCTCCCGCGGGGACATCGCCACGATGTGCATCCAATACGGGCGATCGCCCAGCTTCCTGGCCGTCCAGAAGGTGGCTCTCGGTCGGCAGCAGTTCCGTCAGCTGCTGTGGGGCGTGAAGCAGAGGATGGCGGAGCGAGCGCCGGAGGATCGACCAACCGTCCTCGTCTTCGGTGAGAGCCTCGGTGCGTGGTCGTCCTCCGATGTCGTGATGCACCAGGGCATTGCGGGATTCGACCAGTACGGCATCGACCGAGCGCTCTGGTTCGGCCTGCCCGGCCTTGCGAAGTGGTCCAAGACCGGTATGCGCGAGGGTTCGGGCGATCTGGTTCCGGAGGGCACGGTGGGGGCGTTCGACAACATCTCGCAGTTCCACGAGTTGACGGACGAAGAGCGGGACCGCATGCGGGCGGTGATCGTCGATCACGACAACGATCCGATCGCCCAGGTGTCGCTCCGGCTCGCTGTCAAGCAACCGCGTTGGCTGGATCCGTCCGAGCCGAGGGGCCGCAACGTGCCTGACACCATGGAATGGGCGCCACTGCTGACGTTCCTGAACGTGGGTGTCGATGCCATGAACGCCATGAAGGTGATTCCCGGCCAGTTCAAGTCGTTCGGTCACGACTACCGCGGGGACACCGCCCAGTTCGTGCATGGTGCGTATCGCTTCGATCCCGTGAGTGACGAGCAGATGGCCAACCTCGGCGAGGCGCTCACCCAGCTCGAGCTCGAGCGCGGGGAGCGCATCAAACGTGCCAAGGAGATCGCGGCGGAGATGACCGAGAAGGCACCCCGGCGGGCGCGCGGGCCGAAGTACTTGCGCGATCGCGGGCCGTCCGATGTCGATGTGCCGCTCATGGAGGCGACGCCGGGTGAGGCGAAGGCGGACGTGCAGTAGCGCAGGCCTCGATCGGCTCGAAACGTGACGGCGCAAGACCGGGGATAATGGCTGGATGAGCTCACCGTATCGCGAACCCGTCGCTCGCCTGGCTCGCCTCGCCGGGGTCACCACCGACTGGGTCGACGCCTGGGGCGGAGAACAGCAGGTTGCCGAGCCCGACCTCCTCGCCGTCCTCGAAGCGCTCCTCGGAGTGCCGCTCGGCACCGAGTCGGATATCGAGGCTGCGATCAGAGACGGAGAAGCAGACCAGCCGGACATCAGCCCCGTTCTCGTCGCCTGGGATGGCTCCCTCCGCCCCGTTCCCGTGCCGGCCAGGGTGACCGAGGCGGCGATCGTTCTCGAGAGCGGCGACGAGCTCCGGGCAACCGTCCTCGACGGCGAGGTCACCGTCCCATCGGTGCTTCCCCTCGGGTATCACCGGCTCGTGGTCGACGGCGGAGAGCAAGCATCGCATGTCTTCGCCGCCCCGCGCGAGGCGCACCCTGCGCCCTACGGCGCGCTCGGATTGATCAGCCCGATCTACTCGCTCCGGTACGGCGATGCGGACGTCGGCGTCGGGGGCCTCGCCGAGCTCCGAGGTCTTGCCGACTTGTGCGAGTCCGTTGGGATCTCCGTTGTGGGCACCCTTCCTCTCCTGGCCGCCTTCCCAGACGAACCATCGCCGTATGCCCCGGCGTCCCGTCGGGCATGGAACGAGTTGTTCATCGACTTCTCTCTGATCCCCGAGTGGGAGGGGGCCCTCCCCGTTCCCGCAGGGGACCCGCGATGGGTGGACTACGACGCAACGGGTCACGACATCCGTTCGCGGCTCGCTGCATACTCGGCGTTCGTCTCGCGAACACCGCGATTGCGAGAAGAGGTCGACCGCTTCCTGGACCAAGAGCCTGAGATGCGCCGCTATGCGGAGTTTCGGGCGCGAACAGACGAGCACGGTCAAGATTGGAGAGCCTGGCAAAAGGGTGTGGTCGCAGATCCGGAGAGGGTTGCGTACCACGAAACCGCGCAATGGCTGATGTCCGATCAGCTTTCGATGCTGTCCACCGATCTCCGACGGCGAGGACAGTTCCTCTATCTCGATCTCCCCATCGGGTGTCACCCAGACGGATATGACATCTGGGATGATCCCGAACTGTTCGCACCGGCGTCCCTCGGTGCCCCGCCGGACACCCTGTTCGTGGGAGGTCAGGACTGGGGCCTTCCCGCATCGATACCGGACCGCAGCCGTCTCGATGGCCACGCCAACTTCCGCAAGGCGATCCGGCAGCAGCTGTCGGTCGCCGGTCTCCTGCGCATCGATCACGTGATGGGCATCCACCGAACGTGGTGGGTGCCCCGCGGGGCCGCTCCCACGCAGGGGGCATACGTGGCCCAGCCGACGGAGGAGCTCTTCGCAGTGATCTGCATCGAGTCCTGGCGAGCGGAGGCGGGTGTCGTCGGCGAGAACCTCGGAACGGTCCCACCGGAGATCAATGAGGGCCTCGCCGACCATCGACTGCTGGGGATGGCGATGGCCCAGGACGGCAAGACGCCGCCGAAGGCGACTGACCTGGTTGCGCTCTCGAGCCATGACACGCCTGCATTCCCTGCGTGGTGGAACGGGAATGACGTGGACGACCTGCTGGATCTCGGAGTGTTCGACGAGGAGCGCGCTCACGATGAACGATGGGAGCGCGGGGAAGCCATCGCCGCGCTCGAACAGCGTTTCGGGACGGAAGGCCCGATTGCCACGCGAGACGCCTTGATGCATTGGATGGCGGGTACCGATGCGGCCGTCGCGCTGTTGAACCTCGATGACTTGCTCATGGAGGAACGCCGCCAGAACATCCCCGGTACCCACATGGAACGTCCGAACTGGCGGGTGCGGCACGACGTGCCACTCGACACCATGGCGAGTGACGAGCAATTCACGAGCCGCCTCTCCAGCATCGCTCGGGAGCGCACGGGCGGCGACGGCTGACCGGTCGCTCCTCACTGGCACCCCGCGTCACCTTTAGAATCGCGGACCCGCAATCCCGAGGATCTCCATCGTGTCTCCGCTGACCACGCGCACGCAACTCGAAGCTTGGCTCATCGCCGCCAGCACCAACTACTCGTGGACCTGGGACCGCCGGACCCAGCAGCTGTTCGGCAAGCTCCCCTCCGCCACGGCGGGGCTCCATCCGAAGATTCGCGTCCGCGCCCTCACCGATGCCGACTTCGACCGGTACCTCGCAGATGACGGATTCATCGAGGATGCGAGGGCAGCAGCCGACCGGGTCCCGAACCCCGATCCCGCACCCAGTGCCCAGATCGCCTACTTCTCACCTGAATACGGGATCTCCGAGACGCTGCCCCAGTACTCGGGCGGGCTGGGAATCCTCGCAGGCGACCATCTGAAGGCCGCAAGCGACCTCGATCTTCCCCTCGTTGCGGTGGGCCTGTTCTACCGAGACGGCTTCTTCCATCAGTCGATCACCGGGGGGCAGCAGCGAGAGCACTACGAACGAGTCGACCCGCGGTCGCTCGGTCTCGAGCAGATGCCGGGGATCGTCGATATCACCATGGACGACCGCATCGTCAAGGCTCGCGTCTGGAGAGCCGATGTTGGGCGCACGAAGCTGTACCTGCTCGACACGGACCTCGAACTCAACGACGAACGCGGCAAGCGTGTCTCCGATCGGTTGTACAGCGGGGACCGCGAGCACCGGATCCGCCAGGAGCTCCTCATGGGGGTCGGCGGGGTGAGGGCTCTGCGTCAGCTCGGGTATCAGCCCGATGTCTTCCACCTGAACGAGGGCCACGCAGGCTTCCTCGCCCTCGAGCTGCTCGGGGAAGAGGTCGACAAGGGCCTCACCCTCGACGAGGCGATCGAGGCCGTCAGGCCGCACATCGTCTTCACGACGCACACGCCGGTGCCGGCAGGTATCGACCGGTTCCCGCACGACCTCATGGAGCGGTATCTGGGGGTGTGGTCGGATCGCTACGGCGTCAGCATCGACCAGCTCTTGGGGCTTGCGCACATGCCCGGTGAGGATGTCTTCAACATGGCGGCGTTCTGCCTGAGGATGTCGAGCCGTGCGAACGGCGTGTCCCAGCTCCACGGTTCCGTGAGCCGGGAGATGTTCTCCGAGGTGCCGGGCGGGTCTGAGATCACCGCCATCACGAATGGGGTGCACTCGAGGACGTGGATCGCGAACGATCTGCAGGCGACGCTCGATGACGAGATCGGTGTTGCATGGGACGACAGCGCTCCCGGTTGCTGGGACGGGGTCGATGACATCGCCGACGACACCATCCGCAGTGTTCGACGAGCCGGTCGCCAGCGGCTCGTCGATTTCGTCACGGGCCGGGTGGGTGCGCGGCATGCCCTCGATCCCGATGCCCTCACCATCGGTTTTGCCAGGCGTTTCGCAACGTACAAGCGCGCCGATCTGTTGCTCCGGGACGCCGATCGATTGACCGAGCTGCTTGCGTCCACCGATCGGCCTGTCCAGTTCGTCTTCGCAGGTAAGGCTCACCCCGCCGACGAGCCCGGCAAGGAGGTCCTCTCCCGGGTGGTCGAGTACGCATCGAGTGACGCTGCACATGGCCGCTTCCTGTTCATTCCCGACTACGAGATGGCGGTCGCCCGTGCGATGTACGCAGGCTGCGACGTGTGGTTGAACAACCCGATTCGCCCGAACGAGGCGAGTGGAACCAGCGGCGAGAAGTCAGCCCTCAACGGCGGCCTCAACTTCTCGATCCTCGATGGATGGTGGGACGAGTGCTACGACGGTGAGAACGGCTGGGTGATACCCACCTCCGAGGCCGACGATCGGGCGGTGCGCGACAGCGAGGAGGCATCGGCACTTCACGACGTCCTCGCATCGGAGATCGTGAACCTCTTCTATCAGGACGGCGGGTCGATGAGCGCGGCTTGGATTGCCAGGGTCCGCCACAACTGGAAGACGCTCGGCCCGTTCGTGACCGCTCGCCGGATGGTTCGCGAATACGATGAGCGGCTGTATCGACCACACGGAGCGCCTTGACCGCACCCATCTGGCCCGGAAGCGCGTACCCCCACGGAGCCACCTTCGACGGTGAGGGCACCAACTTCGCGCTGTTCGCCGAGAACGCCGAGCGCGTCGAAGTGTGCCTGTTCGACGAGGAAGGGTTCGAGACGCGGCTCCGCCTCCCCGAGACGACGGCGTTCGTCCACCACGGATACGTGCCGGGAATCATGCCCGGGCACCGCTACGGCTTCCGCGTCCATGGACCCTGGGCTCCCCGGGAGGGCCTCCTGTACAACCCGGCGAAGCTGCTGCTCGATCCCTATGCCCGTGCCATCGAAGGGGACGTCGCGTGGTCCGAGCGAGTGTTCCCGTATCAAGCGCATCACCCCGACCGCATCGACGAGTACGACAACGCCGATGCGATGCCTCGTTCGATCGTCGTCGACAGCCGGTTCGACTGGGGCGAGTCGACCTCCCCGAGGTATGCGTTGTTCGAGTCGATCATCTACGAGACCCATGTGAAGGGGATCACGGCGGTGCACCCGGATGTCCCACCGGAGCTGCGCGGCACCTACGCCGGGATGGCGACCCCGCCCGTCATCGAGCATCTCGTGAACCTCGGCGTGACGGCGGTGGAGCTGCTCCCGATCCACCACTTCGTCTCCGAATACGGCCTGATCGAGCGCGGCCTCACCAACTATTGGGGATACAGCAGCATCGGCTTCTTCGCCCCTCACTCCAAGTATGCGGCGTGGGGAGATCGCGGGCAGCAGGTCGACGAGTTCAAGACCTTGGTGAAGGCACTCCACGATGCAGGGATCGAGGTCATCCTCGACGTCGTGTACAACCACACCGGCGAAGGCGGCCCACTCGGGCCGGCTCTGTCGTTTCGCGGCATCGACAATCCGTCGTACTACCGACTCGACTCCACCCATCGCGACCGCTACATCGACTACACCGGGACGGGCAACACCCTCAACGTCCGGCACCCGCAGGTTCTCCGGCTGATCATGGATTCGTTGCGGTACTGGGTTCAGGAGATGCGTGTGGACGGGTTCCGTTTCGACTTGGCATCGGCGCTCGCACGGGACCTTCACGAAGTCGACAAGCTGGCGGCCTTCTTCGACCTCATCCATCAGGACCCCATCGTCAACCGCGTCAAGCTGATTGCCGAGCCGTGGGACGTGGGCGACGGGGGATACCAGGTCGGGAACTTCCCGCCCCTGTGGAGCGAATGGAACGGGAAGTATCGGGACGGTGTCAGGGACTACTGGCGTGGCAAACACTGGATGCTCGCCGACTTCGCATCGAGGTTCACCGGAAGCTCCGACCTGTACGGGTTCGCCGGACGGAGGCCCCATGCCTCGATCAACTTCGTCACGGCGCACGACGGATTTACGCTGCGGGATCTGGTCTCATACGACGAGAAGCACAACGAGGCGAACCGAGAAGGCAACCGCGATGGCGAGAGTCACAACCGCTCGTGGAACTCCGGGGTGGAGGGTGAGACCGACGACGCCGAGATCCTCGCCCTCCGCAAGAAGCGGGCTCGCGCGATCCTCACCACGCTGATGCTCTCACAGGGCGTCCCGATGATGCTCGGCGGAGATGAGATGTGGCGCACCCAGGGCGGCAACAACAACGCATATTGTCAGGACAACGAGATCTCCTGGTACGACTGGGATGAAGTCGATGGCGAGCTGCTGGACTTCACGCGGGAGCTGATCCGGCTCCGCAAGGCCCATCCCGTGTTCCGAAGGCGCCGTTGGTTCGAGGGGAGGAGCGTTCGAGGCTCAGACCATCGCGACATCGCCTGGTACAACACGGACGGTTCCCCGATGTCCGACGACGATTGGCAGCGCGGCTACGCCAAGTCCCTCGCCGTGTATCTCAATGGCCGCGGCATCGAGACCACCGACGCACGTGGGCGGAAGGTCATCGACGACAGCTTCCTGGTGTTGTTCAATGCCCACTCCGAGCCGGTGCGGTTCACCCTCGCCGACGACATCGCCGACCTCGAGTGGGACATCGTGCTGTACTCGGCCACAGGCCTCGCCCCCGAGCTCCCGGTGGAGTCGCCCGAGACGGGGGATGTCGACGGATGGTCGGTCGTCGTGTTGAAGAAGCAGAACGGAACTCTTGCGTGAGGGTGCTGTTCGCAACCGCCGAGCTCGCCCCCTTGGTGACCGTCGGAGGGCTCGCGGAGGCGAGTAGTGGCCTGGTCCGCGCGCTGCGAGCCGAGGGCGTCGACGTCGAGGTGGTCATCCCCGACTACTTCTCCCTGCCGCTCGCAAACGAGGTCGTCCGGGATATCGGCGTCCCCTCCTGGGCCGGCCCGGCGTCGGTGCGAACGGGAACGGCCCAGGGCTTCGGTGAAGTGACCCTCGTTCGGGTTCCGCGCATCGAACGACCGAATCCGTATGTCGACGGTGACGGTCACGGCTGGCCCGACAACCCGGACCGCTTCTTCGCCTTCTCCGCAGCCGTCGCCGCCCTCGTGCACGACCGACAGCCCGATGTCGCCCATCTGAACGACTGGCATACGGGTCTCGTTCTCGGCTTGCTCGACGTTGACTGCGCCTCGGTCATCACCGTGCACACCCTCGGGTACCAGGGATGGACGTCCGGTGGATGGCTCGGTCGCCTCGCCCGGAATCGCGAGGCCTACGAGTGGTACGGGGGTACGAACCCGCTCGCAGGGGGGATCGCGTCTGCTGATCGCGTGATCACGGTCAGTCCGCAATACGCAAAGGAGATTCGCTCTCCGGAGGGTGGCATGGGCCTCGACGTGCTGCTCAACGCGATCGGTGATCGCCTCGTCGGTGTTCTCAACGGCATCGACACGTCGGAGTGGAATCCGGCCACGGATCCCTTCATCGCAGAGACCTATGCGCCTGGAGACATCGACGGCAAGCAGGCGAACCGCACGAACCTGCGGAGCGCTCTGGGCTGGCCTGATGACGGCACGCCGGTCGTTGGCATGGTGAGCCGACTCGTCCACCAGAAGGGGATCGAGTTCGCTCTCGAGTCGATCCGATACGCCGGCGGCATCCCGTTCCGGCTCGCTCTCCTCGGCTCCGGTGAGCGATGGTCTGCGGATTGGGCTCATCACCTCGGCCACTCGTATCCCGACGTCATCTGGTTCCACGAGGGGTATGACCGTTCGATGGCGCACCGCATCTTCGCCGGGTCTGACCTGTTGCTGATGCCGAGCCGCTTCGAGCCCTGTGGCCTGTCACAGATGCAGGCGATGGCGTACGGCACGATTCCCGTGGTGACCCCCGTCGGGGGTTTGCGGGACACCGTGGTCGATGCAGACGACGACCGCCGGAAAGGCACGGGCTTCGTGGCGCGATCGGTCGACACGCCCGGAGTCGTCGACGCACTCCACCGCGCCGTGCGAGCGTGGCGTCAACCCCGGAGACGTGAGGCGATACAGCGACGAGGAATGCAACGCGATTGGTCCTGGGCGGAACCAGCCAGGCGGCACATCGAGCTGTACGAGGAGATCGCGCACGTCCGGGCGTAGTCCATGGCGCACGCTCGATGCTCGCATTCTTGCGTCCCTCCGTCCCAGATACGGTGTGGAGGGACGCAAGAACCGACGACGAGATCAGCTGTAGCTGATCTCGGTCCCCTTTCGGATGGCGATGACACCGCCGGCGGACACCGTGAACTCCTCAGCATCCCGCCCGAGGTCGACCCCGATCTCACGATTGCGGGGGACCACGATGTTCTTGTCGATGATCGCATTCCGGACCACCGAGCCCGCCGAGACGACCACGCCGTCAAAGAGGATCGAGTTCTCCACGGTTGCTCCGGGCTCGATCCGCACGTGTGGCGAGATGACCGAATGCTCGACGTTGGCGCCGGTGACGATCGTTCCGGGGGAGATCATCGAATTCGCGACGCGCCCCGCGCCGATCTCACCGTGTGCAACGATCTTCGCCGGTGGCAGAGTCGTCGGATACGAGGTGTGGACGGGCCACTCCTCGTTGTACAGGTTGAAGATCGGATGCGGGTCGACGAGATCCATGTTTGCGGCGTAGTACGAATCGAGGGTCCCGACGTCCCGCCAGTAGTGCTGATCCCGGGGTGATTCACCGGGGATGACGTTCTCGGTGAAGTCGTACACGTGCGCCTCGCCCGAGGCCACGAGCGCCGGGATGATGTCCCCGCCGAGGTCGCGGCCGGATTGGCTCGATGCCGCATCGGCGTGGAGGATGTCGACGAGGACCTCCGACGAGAACACGTAATTACCCATCGAGGCAAGCACTTCGTCCGGTGAATCGGGAAGCCCGGGCGGATCTGTCGGCTTCTCCTTGAACGCCGTGATCATCGACGAGTCCGCTGCCCGCTCGATGACGCCGAACTGATCGGCCTCTTCACGCGGGACGCGGATGGCCGCCACCGTGACGCCGGCCCCGCTCTCGACGTGATGGCGCAGCATCTGGTTCGGGTCCATGCGGTAGATGTGGTCTGCGCCGAAGACGAAGATGTGACTCGGGCGCTCGTCGCGGACGAGATTCATGTTCTGGAACAACGCATCGGCGGAGCCGGCGAACCACTGCGGGCCGAGGCGCATCTGAGCGGGGACCGTCGTCACATAGTTCCCGAGCACCGCAGACAGCTGCCAGGTGCGCGAGATGTGCACGTCGAGGCTGTGGCTCTTGTACTGCGTCAACACCACGATGCGACGGAACCCACCGTTCACGAGGTTCGACAACGCGAAGTCGATGAGGCGGTACTGGCCTCCATGGATCACTGCCGGCTTTGCGCGAACAGCCGTGAGCGGCATGAGGCGTTTCCCCATGCCGCCGGCCAACACGATCGAGAGGACCTGCGGGTCCTGGGGAAGTCGGTACATGGGCAGATTCTGACACACGTGAACGGTATGGAGACATCGGGAATCGGGCCATCCCCGGTCGCACCGCAGCAGGGAACGGGTACATTGGCGTCGTGACCGCACAACCCGCACCCCTGCACGACGACGACCGTTGGTCGTTCAACGAAGGAACCCACGCCGGCCTCGCAAAGGTCCTCGGGGCCCATGTGAATGGATCAGGGACGGTGTTTCGCGTATGGGCTCCGTCTGCCCGGAGGGTCGAGCTCGTGGGTGACACGACGGGTTGGGACCAGGGAGTCGACCTCGCCCCTGACCACTCCGGTGTGTGGAGTGGGCTCGTCGACGGTGTCGGGCAGGGGGCGGTGTACAAGTATCGGATCACGGCAGCCGACGGCACGGTTCGGGACAAAGCCGATCCGTTCGCCTTCAAGGCCGAAGAGCCTCCCCGAACGGGGTCCGTCGTGTGGGACCTGGACTACGAATGGTCCGACGAACTCTGGATGGCGGAGCGAGGGGCACGGAACGCCCTCGACGCGCCGATGTCGATCTACGAAGTGCATCTGGGATCGTGGCGATACGAGCCTGGCGGCTATCGCGCCATCGCACGACAATTGGGCGAGTACGTCACCGGTCTCGGTTTCACGCATGTGGAGCTGATGCCGGTCATGGAGCACCCCTTCTACGGATCGTGGGGCTATCAGGGCACGGGCTACTTCGCAGCGACGTCACGCTACGGGGATCCGCAGGATCTCATGTACCTGATCGATCACCTCCACGGCCTCGGGATCGGAGTCATCCTGGATTGGGTGCCCTCGCACTTCCCGAACGATCCCCACGGGCTCGCCCTCTTCGACGGAACCCACCTGTACGAGCACGAGGACCCCCGTCAGGGCTATCACCCCGACTGGGACTCTCTGATCTTCAACTACGGCAGGTATGAGGTGCGGAGCTTCCTGCTGTCGAGTGCCATGTTCTGGCTGGATACGTACCACGCTGACGGCCTGCGGGTGGATGCCGTCGCATCGATGCTCTATCGCGACTACTCCCGGCAGGCAGGCGAGTGGATTCCCAACGAGTTCGGAGGGCGAGAGAACCTCGAGGCGATCTCCTTCCTCCAGCAGCTGAACACGACGGCGTACGGGGAACATCCCGGCATCCAGACCTTCGCCGAGGAGTCGACGGCCTTTGCGAACGTGACGGCGCCCGTCGACGCCGGAGGCCTCGGCTTCGGCGAGAAGTGGGACATGGGCTGGATGAACGACACGCTCCAATATGTCGCACGAGACCCCATCTACCGCATGCATCACCACTGGGAGCTGAGTTTCCGCATGGTGTACGCGTTCAACGAGAACTTCACACTGCCGTTGTCCCATGACGAGGTGGTACACGGCAAGGGGTCGCTCCTCGCGAAGCAGCCAGGGGATCGGTGGCAGCAATTCTCCGGCCTCCGGCTCCTCTACGGCTACCAGTGGTCCCAGCCGGGAAAGAAGCTGCTGTTCATGGGCGGCGAGTTCGGCGTCAACGACGAGTGGAATCACGAGTCAGAGCTCGATTGGAACCTGCTGGTGTTCGATGAGCATCAAGGGGTGCACCGATGGGTCGCCGATCTGAACCACGTCTTGAAGACGCGATCGGAGTTGTCCGACCTGGACAACGAGCCATCTGGGTTCCGCTGGGTCGTCGGGGACGACGCTGCGGCGAGTGTGTACGCGTACCTACGGCTCTCCGCCGAGGGCAAGCCGTTGCTCTTCGTTGCGAACTGGACACCGGTCGTCCGGGAGGGCTATCGCGTCGGGGTTCCCGCGAGCGGGGAGTGGACGGAGATCCTCAACAGTGATGACTTGAAGTACGGCGGGAGCGGGGTCATCAACGGAACGGTGGAAGCAGATCCGATTTCGACCCACGGGTACGACCAGTCGCTCGAGTTGACGATTCCGCCCCTTGCTGCGATGTTCCTCGTTCCGTCCGAGTGAGGAAGAAGCGGCGTCTCTCCTGACGGGTGCCCGCCGGTTCCGGCTCAGTGGGCAGACGCTCGAGCTGACACCGCTGCGGCGAGTTCCTCACCCCACCGGCGCGCACGCTCGCATTCGCCGTCCAGGAGCGGTCCCGTCATGTCGTCCACCCAGAACGTCTCGGGGCGAGCGACGATCGAGCAGTGGTGCTTCTTCAGCTTCCTGGCCGCCGACGCTGCGGCGGACCCTGGCAGCTTGGGCTTCGGGACCTTCGTGTCGAAGGTCGCGCATGCCTGCCGATCCTCGAGATCGGCCGATGCGATCCACTCTCGGATGCCGGTCGGCGAGACGAGCGGCTCGTCGGTCTCGTCCTTGGCGCTCTCCCGGGTGGAGCTTCGGCTCATGCTGAAGGCATGCGTGGGGCCTCCGATGACGATCACGTCGGGATGGTCGAAGACATGGGGCGCCTCGCCCACTTCGAACGCTCGAACGTCCAGATGGCTGGCGAGTCCCTCCGCAATGGCAAGCGCGATGTCACGCGTGTTGCCGAACATCGACTCGTAGATCACGACGCCGTTCACGTTCGCCTCCGTCTTCACCGTTTGCCTCACGTCATTGTCCTGCCGGTCCGGACCACTCGTCAACGCATACGAACAAACGTCGGAGTCCCGGACGCTCACGACGGATCCTTCACGATCTTCAGCCAGTTCCTCGGTGGTCGTGAGCCGGTACCCGGGAGCCTGGACGCTGGCAACGGCACTCGGGCAATGGCACTGAGGCAACGGGACTGGCGCAACGGGACCGGGGCAAAGGGGGACCGGGGCGAAGAGGGCCGGGGCGCCGGTCGAGGTGTGCCCCTCAGGTCCAGTCGAGGATCACCTTCCCGCACTGCCCCGACCGCATGATGTCGAAGGCCTCCTCGAACTCCGAGGCGGGAAGGTGGTGTGTGATCACCGGTGTCACGTCGAGACCCGTCTCGAGCATGGCGAGCATCTTGTACCAGGTCTCGAACATCCTGCGTCCGTATATCCCTTGCAGCGTCAGGCCCTTGAACACGATGTCGTTCCAGTCGATGGGCGCTTGCTTCGGTGGTATCCCGAGCAAGGCGATGTCGCCGCCGTTGTCCATGTGGGTGATCATGTCGTGCAATGCCGCAGGGCTCCCGGACATCTCGAGGCCGACGTCGAAGCCCTCCTTCATGCCGAGTTCGCGCATCGTCTCGGACAGCGAGTCCCGCCCGGCGTGGAGCTCTCGATCTGCGCCCATCGTCTCCGCCAGTTCGAGGCGATATTCGTTGATGTCGGTGACCACGATGTAGCGGGCCCCGACGTGCCGCGCGATCGCGACGGCCATCATCCCGATCGGCCCGGATCCGGTGATGAGCACGTCTTCCCCCACGAGGTCGAAGTGGAGTGCGGTGTGGACAGCATTGCCCAGGGGGTCGAGGATGCTGCCGATGTCGTCGGAGATGTCGTCGGGAAGGGGCTGGATGTTCGATCCGGGTATCGACACGAACTCGGCGAAGGCCCCGGGTCGGTTCACTCCCACGCCGACCGTGTTGATGCACAGATGCCGGCGACCCGCCTGACAATTGCGGCAACGACCACACACGACGTGACCCTCACCGGAGACGCGCTGGCCGATGGCGATCCCGTCGACCTCGGATCCGATGGCTTCGACGACGCCCATGTACTCATGTCCGATCGCCATCGGCACGGGAATGGTTGCGGCTGCCCAGTCGTCCCACTCCATGATGTGGAGGTCGGTTCCGCAGATCGAAGTCTTCTGGACCTTGACGAGGACATCGTTCGGGCCCACCGACGGGTGTTCGATCTCCTCGAGCCAGATTCCCGATTCGGGCTTGGATTTGACCAAGGCCCTCACGGCCCGACCACCCCGAGCTCGGCGCCGACCCGGGCGAAGGCATCGATGGCCTGGTCGATGTGCCCATCCGTGTGGGCCGCCGACATCTGGGTCCGAATCCGCGCTTGATCTCTCGGGACGACGGGGAACGAGAACCCGATCACATAGACGCCCTCGTGGAGGAGTCGGTGCGCCATCTCCGCTGCGAGGCCGGCGTCACCGAGCATGACGGGGATGATGGGATGGTCGGCCCCCGCAAGGTCGAACCCGGCCGCAGCCATCCCCGCTCGGAACCGCGCAGCATTGGTCTGGAGCCGATCACGGAGATCGCCGGATTGGCGAAGGAGCCGGAGCGCCGTGATCGTGGTGGCTGCGATCGTGGGTGCGAGGCTGTTCGAGAACAGATAGGGCCGGGAACGCTGGCGCAGGAGGTCGATGAGGGATTCGGGGCCCGCTGTGTAGCCACCCGAGGCGCCGCCGAGGGCCTTGCCCAACGTGCCGGTGACGATGTCGACACGGTCCTGGACGCCCCAGTACTCGGGAGTTCCCGCACCACCGTCACCGATGAAGCCGACGGCATGGGAGTCATCGACCATGACGATTGCGTCATACCGGTCAGCGAGCTCGCAGATGTCGGGGAGGTTGGCGATGATGCCATCCATCGAGAAGACGCCGTCGGTTGCGATCATCCGGAAACGCGCATCCTGCGCCTCCTGGAGCCGCCGCTCGAGTTCGGCCATGTCGTTGTTGGCGTATCGGTAGCGGCGTGCCTTGCACAGGCGGATCCCATCGATGATCGACGCATGGTTCAGGGCGTCGGAGATCACGGCATCGTCCTCGGTCAACACCGTCTCGAAGAGGCCGCCGTTGGCATCCCAGCACGATGAGTACAGGATCGCCCGCTCCAAGCCCAGGAACGAGGCGAGGTCCGACTCGAGGGCCGTGTGCACGTCCTGGGTGCCGCAGATGAATCGAACCGACGCCATGCCGTACCCATGCTCGGCTGCGGCGTGTCGGGCAGCCTCGACGAGAACGGGTGAGTTGGCGAGCCCGAGGTAGTTGTTGGCGCAGAAGTTGATGACCTCCGAGCCGTCCTCCAGGGTGATCACTGCGTCCTGGGGGGATGCGATCACCCGCTCCGTCTTGTAGAGGCCTGCTGCCCGGATGGATGCGGTCTCGTCCGCGAGGTGGTCGAAGAATGCGATGGTCATGGCACCTCCGGAGTCGAGTCTATGCGGGTTCCGCCGGGTGGCCAGGAACCACCCCGGTGCTACATTCGGCCCACACGACACGGGACGAGTGGGGCGGCGTGAGCGACGAAACGACACCAGACGGCAACGAGTCGCAAGACGACGGTTCGTCGTCGGACGAGGACTTCACACCGGCTCCCGTGCCCGATGTCGATCCGACCGATGACAAGCCGAAGTTCGGCAAAGAGCAGATCATCGCCGGAATCATCACGCTGCTGATCCTCATCCTCGTCTTCGCCGTCGTCCTTCCCCAGCTCGGCGACTACGGCAAGGCCTGGGATGCGATCCAGAACATGGAGGGCTGGCAGCTCGGCCTCATCGTCGCCGCCACGATCATCATGATTCTCATCTACGCAACGCCGTTCAACGCTGCGTTGGAGGAGCTGCGGTATTGGGACGCATTCGAGGTGCGCCAAACGTCGTTCATGATCAGCAACGTCGTCCCGGCGGGCGGCGCCTTCGGTCTCGCCGTGCAGTTCGGGATGCTCCAGAGCTATGGGATCGGCGCAGCGCGGTCGACGGCGGCAATCGGCGTGACGAGCGTGTGGAACGTGTGGATCACGCTGGCGCTTCCCGTGCTGGGCCTCCTCGGGCTCTTCATCATCGGTGAGGGCAACGAAGAAGCGGTGACGATCACGCTCATCGCTGCGGCCGTGATCATCGCTGGAATCGTCGTCTTCGCCCTGATCCTGCGCAAGGAGTCGACTGCCCGAGCGATCGGCCGATGGGCGGATGGCGTCTTCGTGTGGCTGTTCGGGTTGTTCAGCAACGAGCCCAGTTTCAGCGCGGAGGACGGCATCGTCGATTTCCGGAACTCCATCATCGGCGTGGTCGCCGACCGGTGGGCGCTGGTCACCCTCGCGAACTTCTTCCAACAGATGGCCCAGTTCTCGATTCTGTATCTCGCCGTCGTTGCACTCCAGGGCGGCTTCGACGGTCCCATCAACTTCTGGGAGGCGCTGGCAGCCTTTGCGTTCGGGCGTCTTGCGACGTTCATCCCTGTGCCTCCGGGTGGTCTCGGCACGACAGACGCCATCATCGCCAGCATGCTCACCAACTTCGGGTTGCCGAACAACGACGCACTCGCTGCGACCATGATCTGGAGGGGCGCCACCTACTTCCCGCAGGTGCTGATCGGCATCATCATGTTCCTGCGCTTCCGCAGGCGTCAGTCGACCGGGGAGGTCGGCTCCATGATCCCGTCGGAGTGAGGTCGTCGCCTCCGGGACCGGAGCAACAGCCCCGAGATCGATGCGGTGACGGCAGCGGTGATCCCCCAGACCGCAAGCATCCGGATCCATGACCGCCACTCCGAGCCCGACGGGAGGGCGAACGCGTACACCTTGGTGACCGGCTTCACCTCGATTGCCGCCGGTCCGTCCGATTCCAAGACGGCGGCGACACGCATGAGGCCGCTCCGTGCCCCTGCGAGGGGCACGGCGAGGGTTCGGTCGGGGTTGTCGAGCCAGCCCTTCACCGAGATCGCACGGTCGACGCGATCGGTGATCACCCGGAACCGCGACGTGGGCGATCCCTCGATCCATCGAACCTCGACCACGGCTGCCACATCGCCGCTGTTGCGCCAGTAGAAGCCCGTTCGATTGACGGAACCACCGGCGGTCTCGAGCAGAAACGGCTCTTCGACTGTCTCGCGGATGCGGGCCGACAGCTCGGACGAGGGGGTGCCTCGCTGGGAGTCGGTCGTTGGCACGAGGTGCAGGGGATCAGCGTCTTCCCCGTTGCCGGGCAGACGCTGGATGAGCTCGTTCGCCTCGGGGTGGGTGCGGTCCCGATGGAGCGGCGACCACGGGTACCCGACGCCTCGTCCGGGGTGCCTTGCT
This sequence comes from Acidimicrobiia bacterium, assembly GCA_030066265.1. GTDB lineage: Bacteria > Actinomycetota > Acidimicrobiia > Spongiisociales > UBA5794 > SZUA-442. Next base: position 48,172 of record JASJCF010000012.1, read on the forward strand.
GAGTGGAGGTACCACTTCCAGGCGTAGGAGTGGTCGTGCCTGATGTCGTCGAGGGGCAGGGCCTCGGGCTCGAGGACGACGTCCACGACCTCTCCGAGCCCGGGAGAGAGCCCGTACCGCACCCCATACTCGGACACGTAGTTGTCGATGAAGGTGACGTGTCCGTCGTCGCGGGATCGCACCAGGGCGCGGAGGTACGTGTCGAGGTCGTTCAGGGCTCCGCCGATCACCGGGAGCGTGTTCTCCGGGCTGTCGAGCAGCGTGAGGTGCCGGGGCTTGGGTTCGAGCAGCACCGATGCGACGGAGGCCACCTTCGCCCCATGGCTGTATCCGATCACGTGGAGCATTGGATGCTGGTCACCGAACGCCCGACGGAGCCCGACCGCGAGCCGTTGGCCGTTGATGGTCGTTCGCCGCTGGCTCAGCACACCGGTGAGCACCGAGGACTGGGTCGCCGCCTCATCTGCCCACGTGTACGCGAGAACGGCGGCGTCGGGGTCGTGCGCCACGATCGCCTCGGCCATTGGTGCGAACCACCGGTCGTATCGTGATCCCTCGTCGGTTTCGGCCTCCGGATCCCACACCCGGAGAAAACCGCCTGCGGCCTCCACTTGGGGCCGGAGCCCCCGGCACCAGCCATGGACCAACACGTGGCAGCGTGGAGCGGTCAGGGTGCCGGGATCGACGGGCACGAAGGCCGTGCCATCCCACAGCCCGAGGCGGGAGAGTGGATCCACGGGTGGTGATTTCACAGCCCGATGCTACGCCCGCTCGGCACCAGCGGGGTTCGGCCCCTAGCATCGAGGCATGTCCGACGAATCGACCTTTGGAGCTGCCCCGCCTCGTCAGCTGTCCGACAAGGACCGCAAGCGGTCGCTCATCGCCATGCTCATCGGCCTCGGTGTGGCTGTCATCGTCTTCGGGTTCATCCTCCCGCAGGTCATCGATTACCAGCAGGTGTGGGAGACGATCACATCCCTATCGGCGACCGACTTGCTGATTCTGCTGGCTGCCGGGCTCATCTACTACATCCCGGAGGGATGGCTGTACGCCGCCGTGATGCCCGGTATGTCTCTGTGGCGTGGGATCAAGGCCTGGGTCGCCTCGACGGGCGTCGGATCCACGGTGCCGGCGGCAGACCTGGTCATCAGGTTCGGGATGTACCGAAGCTGGGGCTTCTCGATCGACCACTCCATGCGCGGCATCGTGTTGAGCGGGGCGTTCGACTGGGTCGTCAAGTTCTCGATACCGGTCATCGCGATCATCTTGCTCGGGCTCTTCGGTGTCGGCGACTTCGATGGGCTCGAGATCATCGCCCTCATCGCCGGGGCTCTCCTCGTCGTCACGATCGTCGTCCTCGTGGGTCTGGTGCGATCGCATGCGTTCACGGAGCGGGTCGCCGGGATCGTCCAGCGGACCGCCAATTGGGGTCTCCGGCGTTTCAATCAGCCGGAGCGAACCGACATCGCACCGCGCGTCATCGGTTTCCGCGACGACGGCGTCGAGATCGCACGGACCCGTGGAGTGTGGGCATTCCTCGCCTCGGCCCTCGGGAAGCTGTGGCAGTACGTGATGCTGGTGCTCGCCCTGCGCATGGTGGGCATCGAGGACAGCGTCCTGTCGCTGTCGGACATCTTCATCGTGTGGGCGATCGTGCTTCTGATCACGATGATCCCGATCACCCCTGGTGGCATCGGTATCGCCGAGTTCTTCTACATCTGGCTCTTCACGCAGATCGCCGGTCAGGAGTGGGCCAACACCATCGCCGCCGGTGTGATGCTGTATCGCGTGATCCAATGGGCGCTTCCCATCCCCATCGGGTGGGGCACGGTGTGGTGGTGGCGCCGGAGGGTTCGTCGCGGCGACCTACCGGATCCGTTCACCATGTCCGACCAGGAGGGAACCGCCTAGTCGGAGGGCTACTCCGACTCCATGGCCTCTTTCGCCGCCTCGACGTGCTGTTCGTACTCGAACTCGTAGACGACCTCGTTCTTCGGCACGAAGTTCGACACGAATGCGGTGATGAGCGCGGCGACGGGGAGTGCGACGAACGCACCGATCGGACCCGCGATGGCACCTCCGGCGAGCGCCGCACCGAACGCCACTGCACCGTTGAGGGTCATCGTGTCCGAAGAGATCTTCGGGCTCAGCCAGTAGTTCTCGATCTGCTGGTAGATGATGGTGTACGCAAGGACGATCAGGGCGGGGACGAGCCCCTGGATCGCAAGGGTCATGATGATCGGTACGGCCGACCCCAGGTACGTGCCGATCGCAGGGATGAATGCGGCGACGAAGCCTCCGAAGAGGGCGAGCGGGACCGACAGGGCCACCGGCATGCCCACGAGGACCATCGTGAAGAAGAAGCCGATGGCGTTCACGAACATGAGGATGACCCGGGAGTAGAAGTAGCCACCCGTCTGGACGATGGCCTGATCCCAGGTCCATCCGATCCGATACTGCTCGTCTGGTGTGAAGAACTGGAGGATGGTGCGCTGGAGCCGCGGGGCGTCTGCGGTGAAGTAGAACGTGAACATGGCGATCGTGGCAATATCGAAGATCGCGCTGATCCCACTCGTGGCGACATCCAGCAGCCCTTCAGCCGCCCCACGTGCCCACTCGCCGAGGTCCTCCTCGAAGCTCGTCGCTTCGTCCTGGTCGAATCCGCCGTCTCCGATATTCAGCCCGAACGTGTCGTTGAGCCAGGTCGTGAGATCCTGCACCCACTGCGCCCCGCTCTCCCCGATGGCGCGTCCGAGCGTTGCGATCGCAGGGATCAGCACCACGATCATCAGGATGAAGATGACGATCCCCAGGAGGTAGATGATTCCGACCGCTGCGCCGCGCTTCATGTTCGGCCAGCGGTTGAGCATCTTCATGACCAGCGGCTGGAGGGCCAGGCTCAGGAAGAAGGAGAACGCAACCAGGCCCAGCAGATGGCTCGCCCGGTCGAACATCCACAACACGAGCAGGGTGGCGAGGATCGCACCGATCACGGCCCAGATCGTGGTGCCGTCGATCGTGATGTTCAGCGTGCGACGGGAACGTGATTCCTCGTCAGCCTGGGTCGGTTGCTCGGGTCGCTCGGTCATCAGTCGTAGATCCTACGAGATCGCCCTCCGGCAAGCACTGAGTCAGCCGAGGAGCTGAGGAGCCAAGGAGCTGAGGAGCCAAGGAGCAAGGAGCCAAGGAGCCAAGGAGCTGAGGAGCTCTGGAGCTCTGAGTCTCGAGTCTCGAGCCTCGAGTTGATCCACGGCCCGCCAGTCTGCGCGCCAAGGGTGTTCTCCCCTGTGGGGGAGATGCCCCGAAGGGGCAGAGGGGGCAGCATCCAGGCTTTTCTCCCCTCGTGGGGGAGATGTCCCGCAGGGACAGAGGGGGCAGCGCGGTTCGCTTCAGGACGAGTGGATTCCACACTCTGAAGCGGACTGCGCTGCCCTCTCTCCGTCGCTCGCGTGGCTCGCTCCTCGTCTCTCCCACGGGGAGAGACTCAATATGGAGGGCTTCGCCCGCCTTCCTCCGGGTCTGCGGCGAGGGGGCGAACGGTCAGAACAATCCGCTGTTGCCCTCTCTCCGTCGCTCGCGTGGCTCGCTCCTCGTCTCTCTCGCATTGTCACAAGGGAGAGACTCGATATCGAGGGCTACGCCCGCCTTTCCCCGGGTCTGCGGCCAAGAAACCAAGAAGCCGAGAAGCTTCTCAGCTCCTCAGCTCCTCAGCTCCTCAGCTTCCAAGAGAGGCAGCCGCACCGGCGTCAAAAGGGAAGGCACGCGGCGCCGGTGCGGCTGAGGCTTGGCTACTCGGCTGCGGCCTCCTCCTGGCTCGCAAGGG
>JASJCF010000094.1 GCA_030066265.1 Acidimicrobiia bacterium
ACCGACATCGAGTGGATGTTCTCGAACGGCTACACCAAGGGCTGCAACCCGCCCGACAACGACCGGTACTGCCCGGACAACTTCGTCACGAGAGGGCAGATGGCGGCGTTCCTGCGCCGTGCCCTGACCTGACCGGCCGCTGACCGCAGACTCGCTCAGCGTCGGTTGATCAGCGAGAACACGAGGGACAAGATCACGGTGAGCACCACGCTCCCGATGATCGAGATGTTCCAGCCGAAGAAGAACTTCAGCACGGCGAGGATCAACACGAAGACCCCCAGGTTGATCAGCCAACGCATCGTCACCTCTTCGTCGCGGCACCGGACAACCTAGGCGATCGATCTCGCCTGCGGGACGCCGTTTCACATCATCGGGGACGCAGCCATAATGATGCGCCCCGGCGAAGGACACACGCAGCGTGCCGACATCCATCTTCCAGGTCTTCCGACTCTTCGGCCGGTACAAGCTCCGGTTCTTCATCTCCCAGTTCATGATGCTGGTGGCCGCGGTGTGCATCGTGGCCTATGCGTCACTGATCAGCCCACTGGTCGACGAGGGCATGGTGAACGGCGATCTGGAAGCGGCGCTCGACATCGGGATCGCGATGCTGGTCCTGGTGATCGTGATGGGCGTCTCGATCGCCATCGCCGGGTCCCAGGCGGTCTTCTTCTCCCAGGGAACGGCGTTCTACATCCGGCGTGAGCTGTACAACACCATCCAGGGCTACTCGTTCGAGAACTTCGACCATCGGCCGACGGGCGACCTCATGGTCCGACTCAACGCCGACGTGGTGAACATCCAGAATGCCGTGCTCTACACCTTGCTGCTGGGATCCCTCGCTCCGTTCCTGCTGCTGCTCACGATCGCCATGGCACTCATCAACACGCCCGACCTCGTGTGGGTGGTGGTCGTGGTCATCATCGCCGTCCTCGGGGTGATGGCCGTTCTCGTGCCTGCGATCGATCGGGCATACCGGAAGCGCCAGGCTGCCCTCGACGAGCTCAACGGCACCTTCCAGGAGAACCTCACCGGCATCAGCGTCGTGAAGGCGTTCGTCCGCGAGCAGTACGAGATGGAGAAGTTCGACGAGAAAGCCGTCAATCTGCGGGGCCCGGAGTATCAAGCGGCCTGGCGAGTCGCATACATGGCGCCCCTCCTCACCGGTCTCGGACAGATCGCGATCATCCTGGCCATGTGGGCCGGTGGCGAGAACGTCCTGAGCGGCGGCGGGTTGTCGGTGGGCGATGTGAGCACCTTCACGCAGTACATGGCGCTCATCATCACGCCCCTGGCGCTGCTCGCCCAGGTGATGCCCCTGGTCCTTCGGGGCGACGTCTCGGCGAAGCGCATCATCGAGGCTGTGGAGACGGAACCGACGATCCAGGAGCCGGAGGAGCCCATCGAGGTCGGTGAGGCTTCCGTGGCGGGCCGAGTCGTCTTCGAAAACGTCTCCTTCGCCTTCCGCCGAGCAGACGGCACCTACGACCCGCCCGCGTTGCGCAACATCAACCTCACGATCGAGCCCGGTCAACAAGTGGGCTTCCTCGGCGCCACCGGGGCGGGCAAGTCGGCACTCGTGAACCTCATCCCGCGGTTCTACGACGTCACCGAGGGCCGGATCACCATCGACGGCGTCGACGTCCGCAGCGTCCCCCTGCACGACTTGCGCCAGACGGTGGGAATCGCCCTCCAGGAGGCCGTGCTCTTCCAACAGCCACTTCGGCCGAACCTGAAGTTCGGTGACCCGGAGGCTGAGGACGAGACCATGTTCGAGGCGGCGAAGGCCGCCGATGCGTTCGGTTTCGTATCCCGGCTACCCGAAGCCTGGGACGCTCCCGTGGCTCGGCGGGGCTACAACTTCTCCGGCGGGCAGCGACAACGCCTGTCGATCACGCGTGCGCTCACGCCGCAGCCGAGCGTCATCATCCTGGATGACTCCACGAGCGCGCTCGACGCTTCGACCGAAGGTCGGGTTCAGGCCGCCATCCCGAGCTTCATGAAGGGCGCGACGACCATCTACGTCGCCCAGCGCATCAGCGCATTGATCGACCTGGACCACATCTATCTGCTCGACCAGGGCGAGATCATCGCTGAGGGCACGCACGAGGAACTTCTCGCATCGAGCCCCCTCTACCAGGAGATCTACGAGAGCCAGCTCGGCCGAGGCATCACCGCCGGACTCGATCTCGAGGAGGTGACGCCATGAGCGACAAGATCACCACCTCCGCACAGCCGCAAGGCCCCATCGAGCCGACGGGCGAGCCGGGCAAAGCCAGCACCCTGTCCCGTCTGGTCGGTCGCATGATCGGCGGGTCGCACAAGGGCCGTACTGCCCTCGCAACGCTGTTCCTCGTGATTGCCCTGGCCGCACTCGTGACGATCCCCTACGCGACGGGCCGCGGCATGAACGTGATCACCGAGCAAGGTTCCACGGACGAACTGTGGGATTGGGTCCTGCTCGGATTCTTCGCCGGCGGCGTCTACCTGCTCGCCAGCTACCTGGCGAACCGGATGTTCGCCAAGCTTGCGGCGGAAGCGCTCTATTCCGTGCAGACCGACCTCTTCAACAACGTCCAGACCTTGTCGATGGGCTTCTTCTTCAAGAACCCGCCGGGTGAGCTGTCGAGCAACGTCACGAACGACGGCGAGGTCGTGTCGCTGTTCTACACCACCGCAGTGAGCCAGATCCTGCGCTCGACGCTGCAGGTGCTGATGATCCTCGTCGTCATGTTCGTCATCAACTGGCAACTCGCCGTGGTCGCAACGCTGACCATCCCTCTGCTCATCGGCGTGGCGTGGATCGTCGCACGCATCGCCTCACCTGCCTTCAATCGACTGCAGGAGTTGCTCGGCGAGGTGAGCGCGTTCCAGGAGGAGACTCTGAGCGGCCACAAGGTCATCATCAGCAAGAACCGCCACGACTGGGCCGAGGAACAACACGAGGAGCAGGTCGGCGGGGTCTACCAGGTCGGCAAGCGGGCCTTCATGGCGTCGCTCATGCAGTTCCCCGCAACCCAGTCACTGAGCCTCATCCAGAACGTGCTCGTGCTGCTCGCCGGAACCTTCCTCGTCGCCAGCGGCGAGGCCACCGTCGGCGTCGTGCTCGCATTCGCCGGATACTCCGCACTGCTTGCGGCACCGCTCGCCGAGATGGCCAACTTGATCACGACAACCCTCAACGCCTCGGCAGGAGGCGATCGGGTCTTCCGGATCATCGACGAGCGCCCCGATGTGGTCGATGCACCCGATGCCGTCGACTACGAGTTCAAGGGTGGGCGCGTGCAATTCGAGCACGTGGACTTCGGGTACGTGCCGAACAGCCTGGTGCTGCGAGACAACACCTTCGACGTCGCACCCGGCGAGTCGATCGGCATCTGCGGCCCCACGGGAGCGGGCAAGAGCACGCTCATCAACATCATGACCCGGTACTACGACATCGACGGCGGCCGCATCCTCATCGACGGCCAGGACCTGTCGAAACTCACGCAACACAGTCTGCGCAAACAGATCGGTGTGGTGTTGCAGGAGGCGTTCCTCTTCACCGACACGGTGATGAACAACCTGCTCTACGCCAACGAGGATGCGACTCCCGAGGATGCGATCGAGGCGGCCAAGAAGGCGAACGCCCACGACTTCATCATGGCGTTGCCCGACGGGTACGACACCATGCTGACCGAACGCGGCGCCAATCTGAGCCAGGGTCAGCGGCAGATGGTCACGATCGCACGAGCGATGGTGGCCGACCCGAAGATGATGATCCTCGACGAGGCCACATCCAACGTCGACACCAGGACCGAGAAACTCATCCAAGACGGAATGCGCAAGCTCATGGAGGGCAAGACGAGCTTCTCGATCGCGCACCGCCTCGCAACGATCCGGGACTCGAGCCGCATCATGGTGCTCAACGGTGGCGAGATCGTCGAGATGGCGAGCCACGACGAGCTCATGGCCGATCGAGGCTTCTACTACGCCCTCTACATGAGCCAATTCAAGGGCAGGGGCCCGGCCGGAGATCCCGCAGAGATCGCGATCGACTTCGTGAGCACGTGAACTGAGGGGAACCGACGGCATTGATCTGGGTCATCGCAACCGAGGAGAGCTCGCTGCTCGGCGACTTCCGCATTGCAGCAGAGGTCGCCGTGATCCTGGAGCTCATTGCGATCATCGCCATCGTGATCGGCGTGACCGCTGCCTTGGCGATCGGTGCCGTCACGTGGGTCCGCCAGGGAGCACGGCAGGCGACGCTCGCCTTCAAACGGGTCATCGCTCGCGGCATGTTGATTGGCCTCGACCTGCTGATCGCAGCTGATGTCATCAAGACGGTCACGCTCGACGGCACCTTGGAGAGCGCCCTGGTGCTCGGCCTGCTCGTCCTGATCCGAACATTCCTCAGCTGGTCGATGGTCCTCGAGGTGAGTGGCAAGTGGCCATGGCAGCTGAAGGGCGGTGAGTTCGAGGAAGCCGAGGCCTGAGGTCGATGCGACGAGGTTGAGACCCAGCCAGCCCGTCATGTGGGCCGCATCACGCCAGTGGGGAGACCGCCGAACCGCAGCGGCTACCGCCCGAACTCCACAGCGACGTCCTCAAAGGCAGGATCGGCACGGAGGGCGTCGACGATCAGCGTCGTCAGCCCATCATCGGCCTTCATGGCGTTCTTCCTGCGCATGACATCGGAGAACCTTCGCCGCTTGACCACCTGAACCATCCATTCGAAACCCTTGCGGGAAGGATCCGAGTCCGCGCCGTCGCCCGAGATCGAACCGTCGTCCTCGTCGAAGCAGATCGCCCCGACGGTGTACGAGCCGCCATCCCACGGGACCTCGATGTACCAGCCCCAGTCCTCGTAGTCGGGTTCCGTCGATTCGCAGACGTCGGCGAGCACCTGGTCGCGGATCCAGACGAGGGCACTCTGGCCGGCGATGGGATTGATCGGGTTCTCCGGCTCGGCGGCCGGATCGAAGAGGTCGGTTCGAAATGAGATCAGGTGCGCCAAGGAATCCCCACGGTTGCTCGAGACCTCTTCGGTAGATCCTTCCCTGAACCTGACGGAAAGGACCGACGGCGTACCGGCTCGGGCTTGCTCGGCTAGTAGCGATCCGAGTCGATCATCCGGAGGTTCCAGCTCCCCGACTTGCCGAGATCGACGCCGCCGAACTGGCGAGTCGCCTCCTTGCGATCGAGATGGTGGACGAGGAGCCCCCGGTCGGATTCGTAGCCCGGCCTCTGCCTGCCGGCGGCGGCAACGAAGCTCGACATCGCCGGCGGCGCCCACCGACCCCAGATCGCAACGCTCCTGGGATCGATGAGGTGCACCACGCGCCGCATCAGATCGACGACACGATCATCGGTACCTGCCCAGTCGATGAATCGGATGCTGGAACCGTTCGCCTGGACGATCACGTAGTCGGCGCTCGCACCGGGTTGCGACACGACGACGCGGTACTCGAACAGCGGATTGCCGAGGCGCCATTGGAGATACTCCGCCGTCCGTTCATGGGCGATGCCCGAAGCGGACTGCGGTGGCACGTCGGCCGCCTCATCGGGAAGCGCATGGTCCACGGTGAAGACCCCGAATGATCGAGCATCGGGGGAATCGAGTCGTTTGAGACCGCCCGGCGCAGCCGTTCTCTTCACCCAGATGACACGGCGACGGATGCGGGATCGGAGCGCTCTCCCGCGATCTGAGAGAACCACGTCATACGGAGCCACGAATGCATAGCCCAGGTGTTCCATCGCTGCCCGTGCCGCAGGTGTTGCGCTCAAGCTGAGTATGGCCGGAAAGCCGAGCCCCGCTGCGTCATCGTTTCCCGTTCTCACCAGCGCCGAGAACACGCCCTTCCGCCGATGATCCGGATCGACGATCGCCTCCGCACCGAACGGAATGCGCACGCGGTCGCCGCTGGGAGTGATCCACGCCGCGCCGGTCAGTCCCCGGCAGCCGACGATATGGTCGCCGTCGAGAACCACATGGAAGACCGGTTCGGATAGGTACGGGTTCTCGAGGTACTTCCATCGGAGATACCGGCGATTGAGGTCCTCACCCCCACCGAACGTCCGGGCACGGAGCGCGACGATCCGATCATCGAGTGGGTCGGCTACACGTTCGATCCGATAGGGCACTGCTCGAGGCTACGCGATCCTGACCGGACCTGCCGATCCCACCCAACGACGGGAGCGGCTACCGCTGCTGCACCGCCTCAGAGCCGACGCGTGGAGAAGACCGCAGTGATCGCATAGAAGTCGAGAATCTGTGTCGGCGCCGGGGTGAACTCGCCTGCACACAGGCTCAAGGTGTGCGCGCCGGCAGTGATCTCGACCATGGCGGTCACCGCAACGGTTGCCTGATCGTCACCTGCAGCAAAGATGACCTTCGACGGCTTTGCGTTGTTGTCGCACACCGTGTCGTCGAGCTGGATTGCCAGATAGCTGTCGATCGGGTCGCGCCACGTCGTGAAGCCATTGACCACCAGGTAGCCGTCAGCCGGTGCGTTCACAGGAATGGTCTGGATCGTGTTCGACGGACCATTCCAGTCGACGTGTTTGAGGGTGTCGTCGTCCCCGTTGGTTCCGCCCACAGCGGTCGGAGGTCCCTCGAGGTCCTCGACGGTCAGGCCGCCGACAGTCCCCGCATCCACGGCACGGCTCTCAGCGAGACGCCGCATGAATGCTGCCATCTGACCGCGTGTCACGGTGCGGTCCGGGCAGAACTCGTCGTTGGCGGGTGGGTTGCATCCCCGGGTCACGCCCGTTGCCGCCAACCAGTCGATGTCGGCCTTGAAGACATGATCGTCCGGAACGTCCGTGAACGGCCCAGCACCCAGCCCGGCCACGGGCACGAGGAGGACCGCAAACGCTACGGCCGTCACAGTGAGCAAAAGGAAACGCCGGTGCATGGTCGACGCCTTTCTGCGACCCCTCCCTCACCTGCCGAGAAGCCTTGACGCCTCCACCCTCAGACTATGCCCGCCAACCCGTGCTGGGAAGCCCGTGTTCTCCGCTTGGCGGTTCCGGCCACGAGGCCGCAACCATGAGTCAGCATGAGGCACGCGCCAGGAGCGAGACCGACCGCCGAGAGCGGCATCACACGCCACTGATACGATCCCGCCATGCGGACCCGCCTCTCCCTGCTCGTCGCCCTCATCGCCCTCCTCGCCACAGCGTGCAGTCCGACCGCCACCGAGCCGACCACGACCCTCCAGCCGGAAACCACCACGACCACAGCACCGGTGGTGACCGAAACCACCTCGACATCGTCGACAACCACCACGACTGCCCCTCCCATCAACCCAGCTGACACCGTGTTCGTGGGTGGCACGGTGGTGACGATGGACGAGACTCTCGGAACGGTCGAGGCCCTGGCGGTGAGCGAAGGCGTGATCGCCGCTGCTGGATCCGCCGCCGACATCGAGCCCTACGTCGGGTCTGAGACCGAGGTCATCGAGCTCGAAGGCCGAGTGGTCGCTCCGGGATTCGTCGATGCTCACACACACGTGTTGTCCGACGCCGGCGATCTCGCTGCTGGTCAACGAGAGGCGCTCCGGGTGGGTATCACGACCCTCGCGGACGCTTCGGTCGAGCCAGGTGTCTACGAGGCATTCGTGACCGCCGCAGAGGAGGGCCAGCTCACGATCCGCACGGGCATGTATCTCACGCGCAACGATGTGTGCGGATCCGACATGGGAGACTGGTATCTGGAACACCCGGCCGGCGAGACGTATGGCGACCGGCTCTGGGTGGCCGGAGTGAAGGTCTTCAGTGATGGGAGCTTCGTGTGCGGTGCGGTTGCGGTCTCGGAGACGTTCCTGGAGGGGTACGAGCCGGAGCCGCCATTCCACGATGTCGACACCCTGTCTCGGTGGTATCAGCAAGCCAACGACGCCGGGTATCAGATCATCACACACGCCCAGGGCGACGTCGCCATCGAAGGCGTCATGGACGCATACGAGTCGGTGATCGGTGCCAGTGGGAATCCGCTCCGCCATCGCATCGAGCACAACTCGATCCCCCGGCAGGAGATCCTCCCCCGATACGGCGAACTGAACCTCGGAGCGACCGTCTTCGCTCTGACCCCGGCATGTAGCCCCGATGCGCCTTGGACGGACTTCATGAAGACGAACGGGGACCGCCCGCACATGATCGCAGCAGCCAACCCCGGCCTCATCGTGGCGTGGCACGGCGATGACCCGTATGTTCCCCCGCTGGCACCACTCACCGACCTGTACATGCTCGTCACCCGCGACCAGGTCCTCGACGATGGAACGGTCTGCCCTGCTCCTGAATGGCTGGCAAGCGGTGCCGTTCCGTCCGTTGAAGAGGCGTGGAAGATGATGACGATCAACGGTGCGTATGCGTTGCGCATGGAGGAATCGGTGGGGTCCCTGGCACCAGGCAAGTTGGCGGACGTCGTCGTGCTGTCGGACGACCCGCAGAAGATCCCGACCCGTGAGATCCTGGACATCGAAGT
>JASJCF010000095.1 GCA_030066265.1 Acidimicrobiia bacterium
CCCGTCGTCGTCACGCACAACCCGGCACCGTTGGTGCCATCGAACTCGACCAGGGATGGTTCTGGCCTATGGTCAGCCCCTCGGATGCCAAGTGGAAGGCCCCTTACTCCGCCCGCTTCCATGTTGGCGCCAGCGCTCCGGGGGGCTGACCATGGATCAGCCCGACGCCCGATCTCAGCCCTATCACGAACCCGTCATGCTCGAGGAGGCCGTTTCCTGGCTCGAGCCGGCTCGCAATGGGTGGATCATCGATGCGACGTTCGGCGGGGGAGGCCACAGCCGTGAGCTCCTTCGTCGTCATCCACTCGCTCGTGTTGTCGGCATCGACCGCGACCCGGATGCTGTCAGCCAGGCACCGGCCGGTGAACCTCGGCTCACGGTCGTTGAGGCGAATCATCGGAACCTCCGCGACATCCTCGCAGACGACCGCTTCCCCGACCGAGTCGAGGGAATCCTCTTCGACCTCGGTGTCTCATCACACCAGTTGGACGAGTCCGAACGCGGCTTCTCGTATCACCGCGAAGGTCCGCTCGACATGCGCATGGGTCCTGACGCGCCGCAAACGGTCGCAGAGCTCATCGATGACGCCACCGAGCGGGAGCTGGTCGAGATCCTCAGACGCTACGGCGAAGAGCGGTATGCCCGCCGGATTGCTGCGGCCATCGTCGATGAGCGTCCGTTCCGCTCGACTCGAGAGCTCGCCACGACGATCGCCAACGCCGTCCCCGCAGCGGCTCGCAGGAGACGGCACCCCGCCCGTCGTTCGTTCCAAGCCCTCCGGATCGCCGTCAACGACGAGCTCGCCGGCCTCGGCGAGTCACTCGACGCTGCGATTGATCTTCTCGAGCCGGGAGGAAGGCTCGTGGTGATCGCCTATCACTCGCTCGAGGACCGCATCGTGAAGCGCCTGTTCGCCGATCGATCAACGGAGTGCTCGTGCCCGCCCGATCTTCCCGCCTGTGCGTGCGGCGCAACTCCCGACGTCGTGGTGCTCACCAAGAAGCCGCTCCGCCCGAGCGAGGACGAGGTTGCCCGAAACCCGCGTGCCCGCAGCGCCGTGATGCGCGTTGCCGAGCGGAGGGGTGAGCGGTGACTTCGGAGGCGATCGCACAACCACAAGCGCGTTCACGCGCCCGATCCGCAACCGTGGGTGCCCGGGGACCACGGGTGATTCCTCTGGCGTTCTTCACGCTGCTTGCGATTGCGTTGTTCTTCGCCATGATCTATCTCCGGATCGCACTCGATCGCACCGCATTCGAGCTCGAGGGTCTGGAAGACGAGATCGTGCTCGAGGAGAGCAGGCAGCTCGACCTCCGTCTCGAGATCGCCAGGCTCCAGGATCCGCTGCGCATCTCGACTGAGGCTGAGCGGATCGGCCTTACTCATCCCGACGAGCGGCTTCCCATCGAGATCTCCGGAGTTCGAGAGCGAGCGACACCGCCGACCACCGAGACGCCCCTTCGGGCGCTGACCGGGCAACGTTGACCGTGACCGTGGACGTCTGAGCGCGCGAGGAGCACACATGCAGGACTGGCCGAACGCTGGCGGCTGGATCTCGACGAACCATCGGCTCGGGACGCCGGACCGATGAAGCGGAGGATCTGGAACCGTGGAGACCTCCGTCTCCTCCTCGTCGGCATCACCTTCGTGATCGCGTGGGCGGCTATCGGCTATCGGCTGTTCGACCTCCAGGGTGCGCAGGCGGCTGCGCTCGCAACGGTCGGATTCGATCAGCGAATCCGGGAGGAACCGATCACGGCGCCACGCGGAACCATCTACGACCGGGACGGCGTTGAACTCGCGATGACGATCGATGGATGGAACGTGGTCGTCGACCCAACCATGCTCGACGACCCGCTCGCGGCGGCTGCGGTGCTCGCACCGTACTCCGACCGGTCCGCAGAGGAACTCGGTGACATCCTGGTCGCCGGCCAGGAGGACGGTCGGCGGTACGCCGAGATCACATCACGGATCACGACTGAGCGCAAAGACCAGATCAAGGCGGATGTCGAGGAACACGAGTTGGTCGGTGTGTTCTATCGCGACCAACCGCTGCGCGTGTACCCCTCGGGTCACGTCGCATCCCAGGTCATCGGCCTGACCGCCTATGAGGACGGGTCGGGCATCGAGGGCCTCGAGCGGACCTTCGACTCCGAGCTCGAAGGAGAGCCGGGGAGGCTGATCGTCGAGCGCGATCCATACGGGCGGGTCATTCCTCAGGGGCAGGTGCTCCTCGAACCGGCGACGCCGGGATCCGACATCGTGACCACGATCGACCGCGAGGTCCAGTTCGCCGCCGAGCAGGGTCTTCGCAAGGCCATCCAGACCACCGGCGCCATCGGAGGCTCGATCGTGGCCATGGACCCCGACACCGGCGCGATCCTCGCCATGGCGAGCTGGCCCGGCCTCGACCTGAACGATCGCTCGGCAGTGACCGCCGAGGTCCTCCGGAACCGCGCTGCCGCCGATGTCTACGAGCCCGGATCAACGTTGAAAGTGGTCGCCATCGCCGCGGCGATCGATGAAGGCGTGGTCACCCCCCAGACGAAGATCGACACCCCGCCGAGCGTCGTCGTGGGCGAGTTCGAGTACGAGGACCATGGGGCGAATCCGGGGTGGATGACCGTTGCCGACGTGGTGAAGCGCTCATCCAATGTCGGCACCATCGACATCCAGCGTCGTCTCGGGGACGAGCGCCACTACGACTACCTGACCGCCTTCGGGCTCGGAGCACCCTCGGGGCTCGACGTCGCCAATGAACGTCACGGTGAGCTGAATCCGGCTGGTCGGTGGAACGAGACCAGCGGTTCGTCGATCTCGATCGGGTATGCGATCGGCACGACACCCCTGCAGATGGCGGCGGTGTATTCGACGGTCGCCAACGACGGCATGTGGGTCGAACCCTTCCTCGTGAGCGAGATCATCCGGTCAGACGGATCGCGTATCGTGACCAGACCGCGTACGCGTCCGGTGGTGTCGTCGGAGACGGCTGCCACGGTGCGTGCGATGTTGGGCCGGGTGGTCGAGACCGAGGACGGGACGGGGCGCCGTGCCCGGATGTCGGACTACACCGCCGGGGGAAAGACCGGTACCACGGAGAAGTTCGACGTCGAGCTCGGCCAGTACTCCGATGAGACCATGGCGTCGTTCATCGGCATGGCTCCGCTGAGCGATCCGCAGATCGTCGTCGCCGTGGTCCTCGATTCTCCGACCGGAGAGCTCGAAGACGGAACCGAGCTGGAATTCGGCGGGGCGTCAGCGGCACCGGTGTTCGCCGAGGTCACCCAGAACGCTCTCCACCAGCTCGGCGTGGCACCGGACAGGAACTGACATGCCGGCGCTCCTCTCCGAGGTCGCCGCCGTTGCGCCCGGCCTGCTCTCGATCCATGGCGAGGCCGTCATCGATGATGTGACCCATGACTCGGATGCCGTGCGGCAGGGGTCGCTCTTCGTCGCCATCAGGGGCCGTCGACACGATGGGCATGCGTTCGTGGGCCACGCCATCCATCGCGGTGCATCGGCGGTGCTCGTCCAGGATGACGTTGCCGATCCGGTGCCCGCGATCGTCGTGCGGGACACTCGGGCTGCCATGGCTCCGGCTGCCCGCCTCGTTCACGGCGAGCCTGACCGTGATCTGGCGATCGTGGGTGTGACCGGGACCAACGGCAAGACCACGGTGGTCCACATGTGCGAGGCGGTCTGGGCGCACATGGGTCGCCCGAGCGGGATGCTCGGGACCCTGGGCGCACGTCACCACGGTGTCCCGATCGATCTCGGACACACCACGCCGGAGGCTTCGGATCTCCAACGAGTCCTCGCCACGATGCGCGACGACGGGGTGGAAGTGGTCGCCATGGAGGTGAGCTCGCACGCGCTCGCCCTCCATCGTGCCGACGCCATCGGATTCGACGCTGTCGGGTTCACGAACTTGACGCAGGACCATCTCGACTTCCACGTCGACATGGAGGACTACTTCGCGACCAAGCAGCGGCTCTTCGATCTCGAGCGATCTCCGCTTGCCGTGGTGAACGTGGACGACGCCTATGGACGGAGGATCGTCGCCTCCACCGCCCAGGATGTCACGACGGTGTCGGTCGGGGGACCGGCCGACCTGGTCGCATCGAACGTCCAGCTGACGCCGGCAGGCTCTCGGTTCACGGTGAAGGCGGGATCCGAGTCGGCGGTCATCGAGCTCCCGCTCGCCGGTGTGTTCAACGTCTCGAATGCGCTCGTGGCGGCCGGATTGCTCGCAGCGACGGGGGTCCCTCTCGAAGCCGTCGCCGGTGGGATGAGGGAGTTGGATCCGATCCCGGGCCGGATGGAGGTGGTCAGGGCGGATCGTGACTTCACGGTGATCGTGGACTACGCCCACACGCCGGATGCCGTCACATCCGTGCTGTCGTCCGTGCGCGAGCTCACCCCGGCGAGGGTCATCGCGGTGCTCGGCGCGGGCGGTGACCGGGACCAGGACAAGCGATCACTGATGGGTGCTGCCGCAGCCCGCTACTCGGACGTGACGATCGTCACCACCGACAACCCTCGATCCGAAGAGCCCGCCGACATCGCGGCCGAGGTCGTCCACGGTGCGAAAGCCAGCGGGCGAGCCGAGGTCCTGACCGTGCTCGACCGAGCAGACGCCATCGGCCGGGCCATCGATCTCGCAGGGCGCGGCGACGTCGTGATGATCCTCGGGCGTGGTCATGAGGCCGGCCAAGTCGTCGGTGATCGGGTCATCCCGTTCGTGGATGCGGAGGTTGCCGCAAGGGCCCTCGCCCAGGGCGGTACGCGATGACCGATGCCCCGATGAACGACGCCAAGATCACCGATGGCCAGATGACCGATGGCCAGATGACCGATGGAGTGAACCTCGGGTGGACGCTGCGCCAGATGGCTGATGCGGTGACGGGTGACCTCGTCGGCGACGGCGATGCCGTGGTGTCGCACGTTGCGACCGACTCGCGCCGCGACGTCACCGGTGCCCTCTTCGTGGCCCTGGTGGGGGAGCGATTCGACGGTCACGCGTACGCCGACCAAGCGCGCTCGGAAGGCGCCGTCGGGGTGTTGGTCGAGGCCGGTCGCGGCTGTGATGTGACGCCCAGGATCGAGGTGCCCTCGACGGGTCAGGCCCTGTTGGAACTCGCCGCCAAGCGCCGCCGTGAGCTCTCCATCCCGGTGGTGGCGATCACCGGATCGTCCGGCAAGACGTCGACGAAGGACCTGGTTGCTGCGGGACTCCCCGGGTCGTGGGCATCCCCGCGGTCATTCAACAACGAGATCGGCGTCCCGCTGACGGTGTTGGGAACTCCCACCGGCGCAACGGCGCTGATCCTCGAGGTGGGCTCCCGTGGCCGGGGGCACATCTCATGGCTCGCCGACGCCGTTGCACCGGACATCTCGGTCGTGACGAACCTCGGCGTGGTCCACCTGGAGACCTTCGGCTCCGAAGCGGGGCTCGCCGACGCCAAGCACGAGCTGATCGAGCTGCTGGGGGAGGGGGGAGTCGCCATCGTCCCTGCCGACGAATCAAGGCTCCGGCGGGGTGCGGCGCCTCGCGAGATCACCTTCGGTGACAGCTCGGCCGATGTGACCTACGGAGAGGTCCGTCTCGACGAGGCCGGACGAGCCATGTTCACAATCACGACCTCAGCGGGAATGTGGCCGGTTCACCTGGCGGTCTCGGGCGCCCACCAGGCGGCGAATGCTGCAGCGGCGGTGGCCGTTGCGGTCGCTCTGGACGCTGATGTCGGTGCCTTCATCGCGCGCTTGGATCAGACCACTGGCTCCCAGTGGCGCATGGACGTCCACACCGGACGGTTCACGGTCGTCAACGATGCGTACAACGCAAACCCACAGTCGGTCGAGGCTGCGCTGCGCACCATCGTCGAGATGCCTCATCACAAGACGATCGCCGTCCTCGGGCCGATGGCCGAGCTCGGCCACGTGTGCGAGTCGGAGCATCGCCGGATGGGAGCCCTGGCGGTCGACCTGGGGATCGACGAGATGATCGTTGTGGGGCCCGACCACGGCTACGTCCTGGGCGCCGGTCCACTGGTCCGGAATGCCATGGATTCCCAGGATGCCGCCGATACTCTGCACGCCATCGTTGAGCCAGGAGATGTGGTGTTGGTCAAAGCCTCCCGCGCGGCCGGACTCGAACACCTCGCTCTTGCCCTGGCCCGGGATGCTGCGCCGTGATCTCCCTCCTGCTGTCGTCGGCGTTTGCGTTCGCCCTGGTGATCCTCGTCACGCCCCTCGCCATCCGATATCTCCGCAGCCGCAACATCGGGCAATTCATCCAGTCCGAGGTCGCCGGGCACATGCACAAGCAAGGCGTGCCGACGATGGGTGGTGTGGTGATCATCGTCGGGGCCGTGTTCGGATACCTCGTCGCCCACTACAAGCTCTTCACGTTCGGTGAAGGCTTCTCGTTCTCCAGCCAACCCATGGACGACAAGGCGCTCCTCGCCGTGCTGGCATTGGTCGGCATGGGCTTGATCGGCTTCGCCGACGATTACACCAAGTACGCGCGGAAGCGCAACGAAGGTCTCTCCAAACGATGGAAGTTCCTCGGTCAACTCGTCGTCGCCGGCGGCTTTGCCTGGGGTGCGGTGCGCGCCGGCGTGAGCACCGAGCTCTCCTTCATCCGGCCCCTCGGGATCGATCTGGGGCCCGTCCTGTTCTTCCTGCTCGTGTTGTTCATGCTCACCGCAACGGCAAATGGCGTGAACCTCACCGATGGACTCGATGGCCTGGTCGCAGGCTCCAGTGCGTTGGTGTTCGGCGCGTACGTGCTGATTGCGTTCTGGCAGTCGCGCAATCCCGACTTCTACATGGTGGACGGAGCGCTCGACCTCGCGGTCTACGGGGCAGCGATGATCGGTGCCGTGCTCGCATTCCTGTGGTGGAACGCCGCGCCGGCGAAGATCATCATGGGGGACACCGGGTCCCAGGCGATCGGGGGAGCGATGGCCGCTCTGGCCATCCTCACCAACACGCAGCTCCTGTTGATCATCCTCGGCGGCCTCTACGTCATCGAGACCGTCTCGGTCATCTTGCAGGTGATCTCCTTCCGCGGATTCGGTCGCCGCATCTTCCGCATGGCGCCGATCCATCACCACTTCGAGCTGAAGGGCTGGCCGGAGACGACGGTCATCATCCGGTTCTGGATCCTCCAGGGGATCATGGTGGCGATCGGCGTCGGGATGTTCTACGCGGATTGGGTCGGCGATCCGGGATCGATCGTCCCATGAGGTACCTGGTGCTCGGCTCGAGCCTGCGCGGCCTGGACGCAGCCGCCTCGACCCTCGCCGAGGAGGGACACGAGGTGACGCTGTACGACGCAGAGCACCCTGGCCTGCCCGCCGGGGTGTCGGATACCGCAGGCGATCGCATGCAGGTCGCATCGAAGACCTGGGATGCCGCCCTGCTCGATGACGTCGATCGGGTCGTCACGAGCCCGTGGTTTCCCGAGACAGCGCCGCCACTGTCCGATGCGTTGGATCGCGGAGTCGACATCGTCACCGAAGCCGGGCTCGGGCTCGAGCGCATCACCATGCCGCACATCGCGATCACGGGGACGAACGGCAAGACGACGGTCACCGAAGTCACCACCAGGATGCTCGTTGCGTCGGGGGTCGATGCCGTCTCAGCCGGCAACATCGGTGCGCCCGTGTCCTCCCTCGGTCCCGACGAGCGCGATGTGATCGTGCTCGAGCTCTCGTCGTACCAGCTCCGGTTCATCGGCCACGGTCTCTCCCCGGACGCCGCCGCACTCCTGAACATCGCGCCGGACCACCTCGATTGGCACGGCAGCTGGGATGCGTACGTTGCGGCCAAGGCGCGCATCGCCTCGACGGCGAGGCCCGACACCGTCTTCGCATTCCCTGCGGGTGATCCGGTCGTCAGCCCCATCGCCGAAGACGCGCGGGTCACAGCCATTCCCTGTTCGGGCCGGTCATTGCCCCATGGAGGAAACGGCGTGGACGGCGACCTGCTCGTCGTCCACGGCGATCGGTATCGCACCGCCGTGACCGACGAGACCTATCGATTCGATCTCGTCGTGGCCGCAACGCTCGCCCTTGCGTGTGGGGCCACTCCCGACGGCGTTGCATCGGTGACGGAGTCGTTCGAGCCGGGACGCCATCGTCGCGAATCGGTTGGGATCGTCGATGGGGTCGTGTACGTCAACGATTCAAAGGCGACGAACCCGCACGCCACGATGGCTGCCGCAGAGGCCTACGACTCGGTGGTGCTGTTGGTGGGCGGTCACAACAAGGGCGTGGACCTCACACCGCTGGCAACGCTCGACGTCAAATCCCTGATCGCCTTCGGCGAGGCCGCTGCGGAGATCGCAGCAGCGAGCACGAAGACGGTACCCGTCGCCGGCACGCTCGAAGAGGCCGTCGGCCAGGCCGCTGCGGTCGCCGAGTCGGGTGACACGGTGCTGCTGTCGCCGGGGTGTGCGAGCTTCGACGAGTTCCGGTCGTACGAGGAGCGCGGCGATGCCTTTCGGTCGATCGTCGCAGCGATGGGGGAGGCGCGGCCATG
>JASJCF010000096.1 GCA_030066265.1 Acidimicrobiia bacterium
AGGCCCGACTTGGGTCTCGGCTCGTCGCGGAACTTCGTTTGGATGTGGTACCAGAGCTGAGGGAGCTGTCGATAGGACGTCAGCTCGGTGGAAACCGACGCGAAGATCTCCTCGTGGGTCGGTCCGAGGATGACGGCGGTTCCCTTGTTGTCCTCGAGCTCCATGATGATCTCGCCCATGGTCTCGATCCGGCCGGTCCGCTCCCAGATGTCCCGCGGGTGGAGCTGGGGCAACAGGAACTCCTGTCCGCCGATGCGATTCATCTCCTCGCGGATGATGCCCATGACCTTCTCCCGGACGAGTTGCCCGAGAGGGAGCATGGAGTACACACCGGACATCAGCTGGCGGACGAAGCCTCCGCGCACCAGGAGCTTGTGGCTCACCGCCTCGGCGTCCGCAGGGTCTTCTCGAAGCGTCGGAATGAAGGCTTGTGACCAGCGCACGGATACTCCCGCTACAGAACGATGGCGAACGGCGGCGAGGTTAGCGCGAGGTCAATCGGTGCCGGAGGTTGCGACGTCGGCAACGGCCGCCTTCCGCTCGGCCGCTCGATTTGCGTCGCCTTGCACGGACAGCAGCTCGACCCGCTCCTCCATGGCGATGGTGGCGGCGGACGCGTCCTTCGCAGCGAGCCTGGCTTCGACTCCCTCCTCGGCGAGGAGCTTCGCCTCGGTGACGAGGGCCTCGACCATGTCCTCCTCGGGCACGACACGAACCACCTCGCCCTTGATGAACAGATGGCCTCGGCCGCGTCCTGCGGCGAGACCGAGGTCCGCCTCTCTTGCTTCACCGGGACCATTCACCACGCAGCCCATGACAGCGACTTGGATCGGCAGGTCGAGTTCCTCCAGGCGGTCGTTCGCCTCCTGGGCGACGGCGATCACATCGACTTCCGCCCGACCACAGGACGGGCATGCGATGAGGTCGAGCCCCGTTCGCTCCCGGAGCCCGAGGTACTCGAGCAGCTGCTTGCCGGCCTTTGCCTCTTCGACCGGATCCGCCGTGAGCGAGAAGCGGATCGTGTCTCCGATGCCCTCGTTGAGCAGGGTTGCGATGCCGGCAACGGACTTGATGAGGCCTCCTGGGGGCGGCCCCGCCTCGGTGACGCCGAGATGCAGCGGGTAGTCCGTCGTGTCTGCGAGCAGCCGGTAGCTGTCGACCATCAGCGGGACGTTGGAGTGCTTCACGGAGATCTTCACATCGTGGAACCCGACGTCGTCGAAGTATCGAACTTCCGTCATGGCGGATTCCACCAGGGCCTCGGGCACCGGGCCTCCGTACTTGGCGAGGAGGTCCTTGTCGAGCGAACCGGCATTCACGCCGATGCGGATCGGGATCCCGGCGTCACCTGCGGCCTTCGCAACGGCCTTGATGTGCTGCTCCTTCCGGATGTTGCCCGGATTGAGCCGAAGTGCCGAAACACCGGCCTCGATGGCGGCGAGCGCCAAGCGGTACTGGTAGTGGATGTCGGCAACGATCGGGACCGGCGACCGGGGCATGATCTCGGCAATGCCTTGGGCCGCCTCGACCGTGTTGCACGTCACCCGGACGATGTCCGCTCCCGCGCCGGCGAGTCCGTAGATCTGTGCGAGCGTGCCGTCGACGTCGTGGGTCTTGGTCGTGGTCATCGATTGCACCGAGATGGGCGCACCCGCACCCACCGGCACGTTTCCGACCATCACCTGGCGCGTGTCCCGTCGCTCGAACGTCATACCGGAAGGGTACCGCTACCCCCCGAAAGAGCTACGGAAAGGCACAGTCCCGAGTCCCGAGTCCCGAGTCCCGAGTCCCGAGTCCCGAGTCCCGAGTCCCGAGTCCCGAGTCCCGAGTCCCGAGTCCCGAGTCCAGAGAGTCCCCCGTGTCAAGTCACGACGAAGGGCCGAGATTGCGACAGACATGCCGACCGGTTGCCGAAGACGCATCCGGCGTCGTCGCCGCAGCCTGACTGCGGGGAACTCGAGGCTCGAAACTCGAGGCTCAGTTATTGGATCGGTCGGAAGATGTCGAGGTACACGCCCGCGAGACCGATGCTGACCAGGAACAAGAAGACGATCGCCGCAACCGGGAGTAGCCGTTCGATGTTCGGCTCGCGCCCGGTCACCTTCTGGTAGGTGGCGACGGCAAAGTGGCCTCCGTCGAGCGGGTAGAGGGGCACGAAGTTGAGGATGCCCACGAAGATGTTCACCAGCGCCAACAGCTGGAGGGTCGACTCGAGCGGTCCTGCGATCTGTACGAGCCCGATGGGGCTGATGGGCCTCACCGTGTCGAGGATCTCGTCATCGCCTCCGAACAGCGATGCAACGAGTCTCGGGAATCCGATGACCATCTCCCACAGCCCTCGCACACTCTGCACGGCAGCTTCGCCGAACTGACTCGCTGCCACGGGGATCATGGCGATGGGGCCTTGGGATTCGCGCAGGGCCTCGGGGGTGACACCGTAGAACCCTGCCTCGTAGGTCACGGGCTCGCCCGCGGAGTCGGTGATCACGTTCCCGTCATCATCGAGCTCGGCTCTCTCAACAGAGGCGAGCGTCGCCGTGAGGAGCACAGCCTCACCGTTGCGGTCGACCCCGACGAGGACCTGCTCGCCCGGCCGCTCGGAGACGTAGCTGGTGAAGTCGCTCCAGTCGGCGACAGGCCTGCCGTCGGCCGATCGGATGGTGTCGCCGGCCCGTGTTCCCGCAAGGGCCGCTGGAGATGGATCGTCCGTCCCCGGGACGAGCTCGGACACCGCCGCGATCGTCGTTGTTCTGACGACGGCTCCGTTGTCATCGGTGGCGAGCGTTCCCCAGACGACGCCGACGAACCACAGCAGGGCGAATGCGACGATGAAGTGACTGGCGATCCCGGCGAGGACGACGACCGTCTTCTTCCAGTACGGCGCCGCCCGATACGTACGATGCTCGTCCTCAACGGCGATCTCTTCGAATGGGTTCATGCCGATGATGCGCACGTACCCGCCGAATGGGATCGCCTTGACGCCGTATTCGGTCTCGCCTCGTCGCACCGACCAGATCCGGGGACCGAATCCGAAGAAGGCCTCGGTTGCCTTCATGCCGAAGCCTTTGGCCGCGACGAAATGACCACCCTCGTGGATGATGATCATCAGGATGACCCCGAGGATCATGATGAAGGCGCCCACCGCCGCTCACTTTCTCCGTCAAACGGAACGGTACCGGCCGGAGACCGAAACCCGCTCGCCCACGTTCAGGGCGCCACGTTCAACGCTCGAGCGAGGCGCAAACTTCCCGGGCATGGGCCCTCGCCTCGGCGTCGACGGCCATGAGGTCCTCGAGACCGAGCGGCCTCCTCGCTTCGTGCCGGTCGAGCACTCGCTCGACAACCCGGGGAATGTCGGTGAAGCCGATACGGCCGCCGAGGAACGACTCCACGGCGACCTCGTCGGCGGCGTTCAGAACCGCGGTGGCCGTGCCGCCGGAACGGCCCGCCGCATAGCCCAGCTCGAGGCTCGGGAACGCCTCACGGTCCGGGTATGCAAAGGTCCATTCGGCCTCGACGGGGTCGAATGGCTGGAATTCGGTGCCGAGGCGCGAAGGCGTTGTGATCGCATACTGGATCGGCTTGCGCATGTCCGGCCTCCCAACCTCTGCCTTGACGACGCCGTCCGCGAACTCGACGAACGAATGCACCAGGCTCTGGGGGTGGATCACGACGTCGATGCGGTCGTACGTGAAGCCGAACAGGTAGTGAGCCTCGATGACCTCGAAGGCCTTGTTCATCAGCGTTGCAGAATCGACCGAGATCCGCGGCCCCATGCTCCATGTCGGATGGTCGAGTGCCTGAGCCGGGGTCACCGCTTCGAGCTCATCGACGTTCCATCCGAGGAAGGGCCCTCCGGAAGCGGTGAGAATCACTCGTGAGACATCGCCGTGACGTTCCCCCTGGAGGCACTGCCAGATCGCCGAGTGCTCGGAGTCGATCGGGACGAGCTCGCCGTCGCGTTCATGGAGAGCCTGCAGAACCAGCGGTCCGCCCGCGACGAGACTCTCCTTGTTCGCCAGCGCCAGCCGATTGTCTGCGTACAGCGCCGCCAACGTGGGTGCGAGGCCCTCAGCTCCGACGATGCCGTTGACGACAGTGGAATCCGGCGTTGCCGCAGCCTCGGTGATCGACCCCTTGCCGAGATGGAGACGTTCGCCGAGAACGGCCCTGAACTCGTCCTGCCGGTCTGCTGGATCGACGACGCAGACCCTTGCATCCGGCAGGCTCATGGCGAGTTCGAGCAGCACGTCCGAGGCAGAGCGCGCTGCGATGGTGTGGATCGGCAGGCCGATACGCCGAGCCACCTCGATCGTCTGTCGCCCGATCGAGCCGGTCGCGCCGAGGACGATCAGGTGTTTCAGAGCAGACCAGCCCAAAGGAAGATGGCCCACGCAGCCGGGATGACGAAGAGGAGACCGTCGATCCGGTCGAGGAAGCCCCCGTGACCCGGCAGCACCGAGCCCATGTCCTTGATGTCGAGCGACCGCTTCGCCGCCGACATCGCAAGGTCGCCGAGTGGGGCGAGCACCGCCACCGTTGCACCGAGTACGAGACCTGAGGTGAGCTCGAACGGCTCCACGAAGTGGAGGAGGGCACCGAGCACGAGCGCCACGATCACGCCCCCGACGAGACCCTCGACCGTCTTCTTCGGCGAGACCCATGGTGCGAGCTGATGGCGCCCGATGGCGCGCCCGACGAAGTACTGGGCGATGTCCATGGCGGCGACGAGGACGACCGTCCCGACCACCAGCGGCCGCCAGTTCTCCGACACGGCGATGAGCATGGCGTACGAGCCCAAGCCCACCCAGACCATGACGGTGATGGTCAGCGCCAGGTTCCCCATCGGATCCTGCCGACCGGGCACGACGGCGTAGTAGAGGAGCAGCACGGTGATGATGAGCACAAACGCAGTCGTGATCGCAATCGCACCGGAGAAGTACGCACCGACGGTGGCTCCGATGATCCCGGCGAACCCGAACAGGGCAATGGGATGCCGCCCCGTGCGGGTGAGGGCGGTGTAGAACTCGCCGGCGCCGATCACAAAGACCACGGTCGCCAAGATGAGGAGCGCCGGCCTCCAGATGAGGGACGCCCCGAGCGCAGCGATCAGCACGATCGCTGTGATGACCCGGGCGACGAGATTTCCACTGCCGCGGGCTCGGGCCTTGCGGTGCCCCTCTGCCTCCACGACGTCGTCGAATCCCACGACCGTCGACTCGAGACCGGGTATCGGAGCTGCGAGGGCAACCTGCTCTGTCTCCTCCGTCTCGGCCTCGGCAATGGCGGCTGCGAGGCCCTCGTGTTCCCGGGTTGCGGTTTGGAGGAAGTGCTCGCGGGAGATGTCGAACGGTTCGTCGTCGCTCGCTGTCCCGTCCAGATCCTGATCCTCATCGTCGGATGGCTCGACGACTTCGAGGTCGCTGTCGTCTTCGTCGTCGGCGCTGACGACCTCGAGCTCCCCCGTGTCTTCCTCGTCGTCATCCACGTCGGCAGCGAGGTCGTCATCGGCGACGGAGGCTGCGGCCATCGACACGGCGGCGATCTCCCCGGTGTCGATCTCACCCGTATCGATCTCGCCGGTGTTGTCGTCGTCCTCGGAATCGCCGTGCTCTTCGCTTGCCTCAGCATCCGGTTCGACATCAGGTTGCTCACCCTCGGGAACCGAGATCGCCGGGAACTGGCTCAGCGCGTCGAGGTCTTCCATGGGCGCCTTCGTCTTCGATTCGTCCGTGTCGTTCACCATCGAGGCAGCGACCACATCGGCTCCGGCGAGAATGGGCACCTCATCGGTGTCGGCTCGTCCGTCTCCGACGAACTCCGCCACATCCACCGACGTGGCCGGTTCGGTGGAGTCAGCGTCCGGCGTGGCGAGGGGGATCTCAGCGGTCTCGTCGTCGTCGTCGAAGTCGATCCAGCCCGGCGGGAGCGCGGCGTCCTCGTCAGCCGACCGGTCCTCATCGTCTGGATCACTCGCCTCGCCACCCTCGTCCTCAACCTCGGTGCCGTCCGTCGAGGCCACTGGCGCAGGCTCTTTGCGATCCACATCGCCGCTGGCTGATTCGGTTTCCGTTGGGCCCGCCGGAGCCGGTTCCAGCTCGGCTGGACCGCCGTCCGCGGCGGAAGGGGTGAGCTCCTCTGCGGGAGATTCGGGCTCGCCGGAGAGATCGCCGACCACATCGTCGCCGTCTCCGTCGTCACCCTCTCCCTGGTCACCCTCGCTCTGGTCATCCTCGCCCTGGTCATCCTCGCCCTGGGTGAATGCCATCCATTCGGCGATTTCGGCTTCGGTGTCGTCGTCGGCGAGCGAGGCGTAGGGATCGGTGTCGGGACCGGCGTCCTCATCGAGCCAGTCGTCAAAGCCCCCCTGATCGCCTGTCCTGTCGTCCTCAGCCATCACATCACGGTACCGGATTCGGCGTCACCACTGCGGACGACGTCCTGGGGCTCACGCCGCCTAGACCTCGAGCAGCTCTTCTTCCTTGCGAGCGAGCGCCTCGTCGATCGCCGCAACGTGCTGATCCGTCAGCTCTTGGAGCTCCTTCTCGGCCCGATGGATGTCGTCCTCGCTCACGTCCTCGGCCTCGATGGCGTCCTTGGCGTGCCTCCGAATGTTCCGAATCGCCACTTTGCCGTCCTCGGCGAGGCGGTGCACGACCTTGATGAGCTCCCTGCGACGCTCCTCGGTGAGGGCGGGGAACGACAGCCGGATCACGTTGCCGTCATTGGAGGGGTTGAGGCCGAGATCGGCCTCTTGGATCGCACGCTCGATGGCGCCGATCGAGGACTTGTCGTACGGCTGGACCACCAACAACCGCGCCTCAGGGACGCTGAAGCTCGCCAGCTGCTGCAGTGGCGTCTCCGTGCCGTAGTAGTCGACGGTGACGCGACTCAGCAATCCCGGATTCGCTCGACCGGTTCGGACCGTTCCGAACTCGCCGACGGTGTGCTGCACCGCCTGGTCCATCTTCGTGTTGGCTTCGTTGAGGTCACCCTCGATCATGCGCCCCTCCCGGCATCCACCACGGTCCCAACGGGTTCTCCCCTGACCGCCTTGGCGATGTTGCCCGGGACGGTCATGTTGAACACGCGAATGGGCAGGTCGTTCTCCATGCACATCGTAATCGCCGTCGTATCCATCACGCCGAGTTGCTCTGCGATGGCATGCATGTAGTCGAGCTCCCCGAGCAGCTCGGCGTCGTGGTCGGTCGCAGGATCCGCTGTGTAGATGCCGTCGACCTTCGTCGCCTTGAGGACTGCATCGGCGCCGATCTCGGCGGCGCGCAGGGCGGCCGTGGTGTCGGTGGTGAAGAACGGGTTCCCCGTACCGGCGGCGAAGATGACCACTCGACCCTTCTCGAGATGCCGGATGGCCCGCAACCGGATGTACGGCTCTGCGACCTCTTGGATCGTCAGGGCGGTCTGAACCCGGCATTCGGCGCCCTCGCGCTCGAGCGCGTCACGAAGCGCCAGTGCATTGATCACCGTGGCCAACATGCCCATGTAGTCGGCATTGGCACGTTCCATGCCGGACGCGGCATCGCTCAGACCCCGGAAGATGTTGCCGCCGCCGACCACGACAGCGACCTGATACCCCTCTGCGGACACCGAGGCGATCTCGGACGCCGTCTGCTGGATCGTGGCTGGATCGATGCCGTAGCCGATGGAGGGGTCAGCGAAGGCTTCGCCCGACAGTTTCAGGACGACCCGCCGCTTGTCCATCGACTTCAACTCTCCCCGACTTCGACCCGTGCCATCGAGGCCACCGAGATGTTCTCACCCATCTTGGCGGCCAGCTGCTGCACCAGCTCGCCCACGGTGCCTTCGAAACGATCGGTCCGCACGAAGACCTGGTCGAGCAGCACGGTGTCCTTGTAGAACGAGCCGATCCTACCTTCGACGATCCTCTCGACGATGTCCTCGGGCTTGCCTTCGTTCCGGGCTTGAGCGGCGATGAGCTCCCGCTCCTTGGCGACAACGTCCTCGGGGACGTCTTCACGCGTGATCCACTGGGGACGGGCAGCCGCCGCGTGCATGGCGATGTCGTTGGCCGTGCCGATGAACTCGTCGCTCTTCGCCACGAAGTCGGTCTCGGAGGCCAGCCCGATCAGCACCCCGATCACGGGACGGCCGCTCTGGCTGTGCATGTAGACGCCGACGACGCCTTCGGCCTGGGAGCGATCGGATCGTTTTGCGGCAGCGGCGATGCCCTGCTCGCGCAGGTAGTCCCTCGCCTTGTCCATATCGCCACCGGTCTCGGTGAGCGCCTTCTTGGCGTCCATCATGCCGGCGCCGGTCTCCTGGCGGAGCGCCTGTACGTCTTTCGCCGTGAAGTCAGCCACGGTCCTGCTCCTTGTCTTTCTGAGCTTCGTCCGCCGCCTTGGCGTCCTTCTTCTGGGCCTCGGCGATCTCCTTGCCGGCGAGGCATCCGTCGGCGACGACGTCTGAGATGAGGTGCGCTGCGCGGATCGCGTCGTCGTTGCCGGGAATCACGTAGTCGACGACATCCGGATCGCAGTTCGTGTCGACCAGGGCGATCACCGGGATGCCAAGCCGGTTGGCCTCGGCGACCGCGATGTGCTCTGCGTTGATGTCGACCACGAACACCGCGTCAGGCGGCCGCCGAAGATCGCGCACGCCACCGAGCAC
>JASJCF010000097.1 GCA_030066265.1 Acidimicrobiia bacterium
CAGATCACGCTCCTCACCCATGACTCGTTCGCGCTCAGCGACGGCACCCTCGACGCCTTCGCGGAGGAGACAGGTGTGGCTGTCGTCCAGCTTCCGGGAGGAGACACGGGCTCGATGGTGAATCAAGCCATCCTCACCAGAGACAATCCCATCGCCGACGTGCTGTTCGGTGTCGACAACACGTTCTTGGGACGTGCGATCGAAGAGGGCATCTTCGTTCCGCACACGGCTGCAGAGATCGACTCGGTGGTCCCGGGCCTGCGCGTCGAGGGTGACATCGTCACCCCTGTCGACTTCGGAGACGTCTGCATCAACTACGACATCGCCGCAATGGAGGGCCTGGGAATCGCGATCCCGACCTCACTGGAGGATCTCACCGAGGAGCCGTACCGCGACCTCCTCGTGGCCCAAGACCCAGCGACGTCATCGCCAGGCCTGGCGTTTCTCCTCGCCACCATCGCCACGTTCCCCGAAGGCTCCGATTACGACTGGAAGGACTACTGGTCCGACCTGTTCGCAAATGGTGTCCGGGTCGTGTCCGGCTGGGAGCAGGCATACAACGTCGAGTTCACGAGAGCGGGTGGCGACCGACCGCTCGTCGTGTCCTACGCCTCCTCCCCTCCCGCCGAGGTCCTCTTCGGTGAGCTGGAGTCAGCACCCACCGGGATCCTGGAGGACAGCTGCTTCCGGCAGGTCGAGTATGTCGGCGTGTTGGCCGGGACCGAATTCGAAGACACCGCCAGACAGCTGGTCGACTTCCTCCTCACCAGACCCGTTCAGGAGGACATCCCCCTGAACATGTTCGTGTATCCCGCCGTGACGACGGCGGAACTCCCCCAGGTGTTCGTCGAGCACACGACGTTCCCGGACGAGCCCGTGGTCATCGAGCCCGCTGATATCGACGCCAACCGGCAGCGGTGGATCGAGGAGTGGACCGCGATCGCCCGCTCGTGACGAGACCTCAGCTCAGCCCCGTTGCGACTGCGGCGGTCCTCGCCGTTCCCATCCTGTTCCTCGGGTACTTCTTCGCCTATCCCTTGGTGTCGATCGTCGTCCGCGGGCTCTCCATCGACGGTGGCATCGACCTCAGCGTGTTCAAAGACGTCGTGACGGACGACACCCTGCGCCGAGTCGCCACCTTCACGGTCGTCCAGGCACTCATCTCCACGGCCGTCACCGTCGCCATCGGACTCCCGACGGCGTGGGTGTTCGCACGATTCGACTTCCCAGGGAAACGGCTGCTCTCGGCGGCGACCCTGGTTCCGTTCGTCCTCCCGACGCTGGTGGTCGGGATGGTGTTCCTCAATCTGCTGGGACCGCGCAGCATCGTGGACATCGACATCACCGGATCGATGGGGATCATCGTGCTCGCTCACGTGTTCTACAACTTCGCCATCGTGGTTCGGGGGGTGAGCTCGTTCTGGGCGCGGATCGATCCGAGCCTCGAATCCGCAGCCCGGACGCTCGGAGCGAACCCGACGACGGCCTTTCGCACCGTCACCCTGCCTCTCCTCGCGCCAGCCATCGCATCGACCAGTTCCCTCGTGTTCCTGTTCTCCTTCACGTCGTTCGGCGTCATCTTGCTGCTGGGAGACCTTTCGGCAACGACGATCGAAGTCGAGATCTGGAGGCAGGCAACGGCATTCCTCCGGCTGGACGTGGCCTCGGCGCTCGCAGTGCTCCAGCTCGTCGGGGTCGGGCTCATCCTGGTGGTCTACGGCTGGCTCGAACGGACGACGGCGTCGGAGTTCCGACACCACGTGGTGCGCCCCCGGAAGCCCTCGACGCCGAGCGAACGGCGATGGGTCGGGACGATCGTCACCGCAGCCATGCTCTTCCTCGGCATTCCGCTCGGCCTGCTCATCGCCCGGAGCCTCGCGCAGCCCTCCGGCGGCTATGGGCTGGAGAACTACGCCAACATCGTGTCGCTTCCCGATCGGTCCGCTGCGTTCATCGAGCCGATCGAGGCGGTCGGGAACTCGCTCCGCTTCGCCGGAATCGCCGTCGTGATCGGCTTGGTCGTCGGCATGCTCACCGCCGTGGTTCTGGCCTACGCCGACCGTCGGGTGGCCCGCGGCATCGACACGTTCGTGATGCTCCCCCTCGGCACGTCTGCGGTGACCATCGGGTTCGGCTTCCTCATCGCATTGGACCGGCCGGTCGACCTCCGCACCTCTGTGCTGTTGATCCCGATCGCCCACGCGCTCGTGGCGATTCCCTTCGTGGTGCGATCGGTGAGCCCGACGTTCGCCAGTATCCAGCACCGTCTCCGTGAGGCAGCCGCAACGCTCGGTGCCAATCGTTGGCAGGTCTTCGCCACGGTGGACGCCAGGCTCGTCGCCCGCTCGATGCTGGTCGGCGCCGCGTTCGCCTTTGCGATCTCGATGGGCGAGTTCGGCGCCACCACCTTCATCGCACGGCCCGCCACCCCGACGATCCCACTCGCGATCTTCCGCCTGCTCGGGAGGCCAGGATCGGTTCCCTATGGTGCGGCGCTCGCGCTGAGCGTGGTGCTCCTCGTCATCACCGCGGCCGTGATCATCGTGATCGACCTCCTTCGCAGGGATCGAGAGGGGGCGTTGTGAGCATCGCGCTCAACGATGTCTGCCTCGCCTATGACGGGGTTCCCGTGCTCGACCACGTGTCGCTGGAGGTCGCTCCGAGGGAGCGCCGAGCCGTCATGGGCCCGTCCGGAGCGGGCAAATCGACGCTCCTGCGCGTGCTCGCCGGTCTCGAGCGCCCTGACCAGGGGCGGATCATGATCGACGGCCAAGACGTCACCGATGTCCCGGCGCACCGTCGCAGGGTCGGCTTGATGTTCCAGGACAACGCCCTGTTCCCACACCTCGACGTCCGTGCCAATGTGGCCTACGGGCTGCGGATGACGGGCGTCTCGAACCCGGAGCGCACCCAGCGAGTGGACGATCTTCTCGAGCTCGTCGGGCTCGGCGGCTACGGGACTCGCAATGTGGCGTCCCTCTCGGGCGGAGAAGCCCAACGGGTCGCTCTGGCGAGGACCCTGGCACCACAGCCCCGGCTCATTCTGCTCGATGAGCCAATGGGGGCGATCGACCAGGCGCGCAAGGACGACCTCATGATCCAGATCAGGACGATCGTCGACCGCGTCGGAACGACCTCCATCTACGTCACGCACGATCGACTCGAAGCAGAGGCCTACGCAGACACCATCTCGGTGCTCGTTGCGGGCAGTGTCGTGCGCACGGGCGCCCCGCCCGACCTGTGGGAACGGCCCGAGTTCGTGTCGGTTGCGAAGCTGATGGGAAGAGCCAACGTCGTCGACGGCGCTGTGGTCGGGGCCGACG
This sequence comes from Acidimicrobiia bacterium, assembly GCA_030066265.1. GTDB lineage: Bacteria > Actinomycetota > Acidimicrobiia > Spongiisociales > UBA5794 > SZUA-442. The sequence goes on from JASJCF010000097.1 coordinate 3,324, forward strand.
CTGCAGCGGTGGTCGTTCCGGTCGATGCCATCACCATCGAACCGGGCGGCCAGCTCTCAGGGACCGTTGTGAGCACGTCCTTCCGCGATGGCGTCGCCGAGCTCACGGTCGACGTCGGCGGGACGAACCTGAGAGCGCGAGATCCCGGTGGCTTCGCCGCAGGTGAGGTTGTGTCGCTTCGCGTGGATCGTGCGAAGCTGATCCCGCTAGCCGTCGACCAGGTCTGAGGTTCGCACCACCCGACCGAACTCACCGTCGAGCGAGAGCGACGTGTAGCGGGCGATCTCTCGGGCGCGGTACACCTTCTTGGTCGGAGTGAGGATGTCGAACGTGTGCGTTGCATCCTCGACGAACAGCATGTCGTACCCGAGGTCGGAGGCCATCCGAGCGGTCGTCTCACAGCACATGTTGGTCTGGATCCCACAGATCGCCACACCGGCGATCCCGTGCGTCGTCAACCAGGCGTCGAGGTCGGGTTGACCGTAGAAGGCCGAATGAACCTCCTTCTCGACCAGGAGGTCAGGTGTCCCCGAAACGACTTCCTTGAAGTCGTTCCCCTTTCCGCCAGGAGCCAGTGGCGACGAGGGAGTGGTCGAGTTGTGCTTGACGTACACGATGGGCCAACCCTGATCGCGCCACGCGTTGATGAGCTGGCCGATGTTGGCCTCGCAATCGGGATTGTTGCGCGGACCCCAGTAGTTGTGGTCGTCGAAGCCGCGCTGGACATCCACCACGATGAGCGCCGTGCTCCCGTTCCAATCTGACATCGCCCTACCCCCGTTCGGATACGTCGACCCACCGCGCTCCACTCGCTGCGACGAGGCGGGCGAGCGACACCGGATACACCGTGTCCGGTGTCCCACCGGCGGACCACACCCAACGGTAGCGGGCGAGGCTCACGTCCGCCACGACGGGCAGCGGACCGGGGTGCCCCACAGCGGGCGTACCGCCTGCGACGTACCCGGTCGCCGCCCGGACCCGCTCGAGCGGTGCGGGAGCCGCCGCCTTCGCCCCAAACGCCGCTGCGAGCTTCGCCTCGTCGACGCGATGATCACCCGAGCAGATGACCAGCACCGGACGGTCGTCGACCAGGAACACCAGCGTCTTGGCGATCGATCCGAGTGGAGCCCCGACGGCGCGAGCTGCATCCTGGGACGTCTTCGTGCCTTCGGGGAACCGGACCATGGCTGCAGCGATCCCCCGCTCGGCCGCGGCCTCCACCACGGTGAGCGTGCTGTCACTCAGGTCACGGCTCACCGACCGGATGCCGGCCTCGGTCACGATCCAATCGACGGGCTCGTCGTGCCGATCGACGGGGAGCGCATCGACGACCGCATCCTCGGTCGTGACACCAACGCGAACCACTCCCGCGGGGAGATCGGCGAGGAGGCGGTCGTACATGCCTCCCCCACGGCCGAGCCGATTCCCTCGCAGGTCGAAGGCGAGGCCGGGAACCAAGACCACATCGACCACATCGATGTCGACGGGCACACTCGTCTCCGGTGGTTCGAGGAAGCCGTACCGATGCAGGACGAGCTCGTCCTCGACGAAGTCATGCAGCGTCAGGCTGTCGTCTGGCTCCGCCCTCGGCACCACGATGCGACACCGGTCGAGGCCGATCAGGTCTGCGAGGTCGATCTCTCCGCCCATGGCGAGGTACACGGCGACGACGCCGTGGATCGGCGCCCATGCCGCGAGGTGGGCCGACACGCGCGAGCTGTGGCCGGCCTGATCGATGTCGCGCGCCCACGAGCGCCATCGAGCCTTCGAGCCGCTGGTTCGGGGAGCTGCATTGGACACCGCCAAGACCCTAGGTCGCAGGATCGTCGACGGGTGTCTCCCGCCACCCAGACGCCGAGACCGGCCTCACCGGAAGTGACGCCGCACGGGCCGGAATCTGGAAGGGTGACGTACCATCGGGACATGGAGGCAGGGAACAACGACGACCGAGTGCGGCCGATCCCGCTCGAAGGCGACGACGCCCTCCAAACCGAGGCACCAGCCGAGCGCGCCGTCATCGAGCGCACGTCGCGGCCATGGCTTCCGCTCTCCATCGCCGTTGCAGCCGTGGTGGTCGTGGTGGGATCCGTCTCCATCTTCGGAGCGCTTCGCTTCGAAGATCCCGAGCCGGCCGACCCCGACCTGTTCTCAGCCAACACCACCGACGACGACGGGTCGACGACCACGGCTTCGACGCTTCCACCGCCCCTCGAGGAACTGCTGCCCGGAATCACCGACCGCCTCACGCTGGTTGCCGAGTCCGCCGAGGACGACAGCGCGTGGACGCTCCTGTGGGACCCGACATTCCGCGTCCCGAAGGCCGTCGAACTGGGCATCGAATCGACCCCGCAGTCTCGCCTCGTTGCAGCTCGGTTCGATTCGAGCGGGCGTCAGGTCGCCGTCCAGAAGTGCGGTGACCTCGCATGCGATCTGTACGTCGGGCTCCCCACGGACGTCGGCGCGCAGGCAGATGTCGTCGACACCGTCGGCTTCGCTTGGCATGCCGCCGAGATCGGCAGGCTCGCCTGGGTCGAAGCAGCACCGAGCGGGAACTACCGCCTCGTAACCGGAACCGCCAACCCGTTGTCCAAGGAGGTCGACGAGGTCACGGTTCGCTTCGAGCTCGACCAACCGTTTCGCATCGTCCGCTGGGACGCACGAGGGTTCGTGATCGGGTACTTCATCGACGATGTCGCAACGGCGGGTGTCGCCCAGGATGGGACGCTTCAGTGGAGCATCGACGGCGCAGCCTCAACCGCAACGGACGATCTCGTCGCAGCCGTCACCGCCGACGCGGGGTGGATCATCGTCGACCGCTCCTCGGGTGAGCCCGTGGACGCACCGGCCACGGTCGAAGAACTGGTCTTCGTCGCAGGAGCCGAGACGTCCGACCTCGTCGCACGGCTCGCACGACGAGACGCCGGCTACTCACTCACCGTCGGCGGTGGGTCCTTTCGTGCACCGCGCGTCATCACGATCGAGGAGCAATACCGCCCACTCGGGTTCACGGCCGATGCGACCTACTTCCTCTTCCTCTCCGGAGAGGAGCGAGTGATCTTCGTCGACTGGAACACCGGCGCCGCACGAGCGGTGGACGCACCGGAGGGTTACCGCATCATCGGGATCGACGTCGGCTGATCACCGCGTCGTGTCGGCCCGGTCAGGTCGCTCGATGAGCTCGCCCGCTCAGGTCGCACGGTCACACTGGCTGGTCACACTGGCTGGTCATATCGACCGTTGGAGCCGAGCCGAGAGGTTGCCCCGCCGGGAGACCGAGATGCGATCGAGCCCGAGCCAGCCGGCGAACCGCCTCAGCTCCGCGGCCAGTGCGGCAGCGACCTCGTCGGGATCTTCACCCTCTTCGATGAAGGCCGATCGGACCAACAACGTCGATGCCTTCCTGTCGGCTTTGAGGTCCGTCCTGCCGACGAGCCTTCCATCGAGCATGAACGGCAACACGTAGTACCCGTGGACTCTCCGGTCCTCCGGAACGTAGATCTCGATGCGATAGCGGAACCCGAAAAGGCGTTCGGTGCGCTCCCGGTGCCACACCACGGGATCGAATGGGCTCACGAGGGCGGTCGCCCGCAGGGCGCGTGGCCGGCGGGCCTGCGGATCGACATACACCGGCCCCTTCCATCCCGGGACGATGACCTCCTCGATCATGCCATCCCGTGCAAGGCCCTCGAGGATCGGTGTCGCCTCCTGGATGTTGAGCCGGAAGTAGTCCGCGACGTCGTGACGGGTTCCGATGCCGAGGTGGCGCACCGCATCCACCAGCAAACTGCGGTATGCCGCCGCCTTGGACGGAGGCTCGGCATCGAGGACGTGTGCGGGAATCATGCGCTCGGGCATGTCATAGAGCCGAACGAAGTTGCCAGTGCGGAGTGCCGACACGTGACCGTCCGCGAACAGCAGCTCGAGCGCGACCTTCCCCGGCCCGTAGCCCCACCAGGGCTCGTTGCGGTGGTTCGGCGCATCGAGATCGCGAACGGTCAAGGGACCATGCTCGCGGACCTGCTCGAGCACGCTTGGCAACACCTCCGGGTGCTCGTCCATGAGGGCCTGGGCGCGGCGCCACGGGGTGATCGATCCCATCTTCCATCGCCAGAGCGGGTACCGGTCAACCGGCAACACTGCCGCTTCGTGTGCCCAATACTCGAAGTGCTCGCCGCTGCGGTTGAGCCAGCCATCGAGCCGATCGCGGTCATACGGTCCGAGCCGGGAGTAGAACGGCATGTAGTGCGTGCGCACGCACACGTTCACCGAATCGAGCTGCACGAGGCCGATCTGGCGCATCACCCTGCGGAAATGGCGGACATCCACCCGTCCGTCGGGTGGCTTGGCCGCAAACCCCTGGGCGCCCAACGCAATGCGGCGCGCCGTGTCGATCGATACCGTTCTCACCCGACCTCACCGCCCATCACGTCTACGCTAACCCCATGCTCGGGAACGTCGTCGCAGCCATCCGCACGGTCATATTCGTTCCCCTGTTCGTCCTGTATTCGATGCTGCTGGCGACGATCGTCATCATCTGGGGAGCAGTGAACCCGGCCTCGCCGGTCCACGACGCGCTCGTGGATCACTGGTCCAGGGTCTTCCTCCGCATCCCGCCGGTCACGGTCCGAGCGGAAGGTCTCGAGAACGTCGACCCCGACCAGCGCTACGTGGTTGCGTCCAACCATCTCTCGCAATTCGACATCCCGCTCCTGTTCTCGGTGCTGCCGGTACATGGCAGATTCCTGTCCAAGAAGGAGGTCTTCCGGATCCCCCTCGTCGGCCAGGCGATGCGAACCATCGGGATCATCGAGATCGACCGGCAGGCGGGGGGCTCGTCTCGTCAGGCCATCAACGAGGGCGTGCGGGTCGCCGCCGAACGCGGGTATTCGCTGCTGATCTTCCCCGAGGGGACCCGGAGCCGGGACGGGAATCTCCTGCCGTTCAAGAAGGGCGCTGCGAGGATCGCCATCGACACGCAGCTTCCGGTTCTGCCCGTCATCATCGAGGGCTCCGACCGGATCTCCAAGCCCGAGACCCCGATCATCCATGCCGGAGAAGTGCACGTTCGCATTCTCGAGCCGATCAGCACCGAAGGGATGACCAACCGGGACGACCTGAATCCGCTGCTCGAACGGATCGAGACCTCGATCGGAGCCAACTACGCGCAGATGCGCGAGGCGGCGCTCGCCGAGTCGTGACGATGACCGAGGCGTGGCCTTCCCTCGATCAGTCATACACACCCAACAGGTACGTCAGCCCGTCTCGGACCTCGCACAGATATGCGCCTGCCGAGGTCACGATCTGATATCGATCGGCGGATACCTCGCCATCCCACCATCGACCCACACTCCTCCATGGACCAGCCCACGACAACACCGGCACCCATCGGCTGCGAAGTCGAACCTGCTCGGGTATCCCATCGACGAACGACACCTCGAAACGCACTGCTTCCGGGGGGACGAGCGCA
>JASJCF010000098.1 GCA_030066265.1 Acidimicrobiia bacterium
CGTCGCCCTCATGCGAGCCACCGCTTCTTGCGTCGGTAGTGCTTCACGTCCCGAAGTGACTTGGTGTCGTGACCTTCCTCGGTGAGCCCGAGGTAGAACTCGCGCACGTCCTCGTCGGCGAGGAGGGACGCCGATGAGCCGTCCATCACCATCTTCCCGGTCTCGAGCACGTACCCATGGGATGCAATCGACAGCGCCATGACGGCGTTCTGCTCGACGAGCAGCACCGACGTGCCCTGCGAGTTGATCTCCACGATGAGGTCACGGATCTGTTCGACGAGGAGGGGGGCGAGCCCGAGGCTCGGCTCGTCGAGGAGCAGATAGCTGGGCTCGGACATGAGGGCGCGCCCGATCGCCAACATCGTCTGCTCGCCGCCCGAGAGGTAGCCAGCAGTCGACTTGCGTCTCTCGGAAAGGACCGGGAACAGGCCGTAGACCCGATCGAGATTGTCAGCCGCCGCATCTCGCTTGGTGTGTGCACCGAGCTTGAGGTTCTCCTCCACCGTGAGCTCGGCCAGGATGCGCCTGCCCTCGAGCATCTGGCTCACGCCCGCGTCGACGATCTTCTCCGGTGATTGGCCGGAAATGACCCGCTCCTCCAGCATGACCTCGCCTTTGGTGATTGCGCCGTCGTTGATGTCGAGGAGGCCGGTGATGGCACGCATCAAGGTGGTCTTTCCGGCGCCGTTGGCACCCAGGAGGGCGACGATCGAACCCTGGGGCACCCGAAGCGACACGCCGCGCAGCACCAAGATGACGTCCTTGTAGACGACCTCCAGGTTCTCCACTGCCAGCACCCAGGCTCCTTCAGGGGTCGAAGCGGGCAGCAACCTAGCCGTTCCGCCAGACGATTGCCCGAGGACGGCGTGGTGGCGGCGATCTGAGTCCCCTCCGGCCCGGTCTTCGGCGTACCATCGTCGGCATGGTCGATCCGTTCCTCGCCGCTGCTATCGAGGAGGCCCGCGCCGGGCTGGCGGAGGGCGGCATCCCGATCGGGTCGGTGCTGGTGATCGACGGTGACATCGTCGGACGGGGGCACAACCGGCGGGTTCAGGAGGGCAGTGTCATCAAGCACGCCGAGATGGACTGCCTCGAGAACGCCGGACGGCGCCCGGCGGCCGACTATCGCCGAGCTGTCCTCTACTCGACGCTGTCGCCGTGCGACATGTGCAGCGGTGCCGTGCTGCTCTACGGAATACCCCGAGTCGTGGTCGGCGAGAACCGATCCTTCCAGGGCCCCGAGGACCACCTGCGCAGACGCGGTGTGACGGTCGAGATCGTCGATGACGCAGACTGCGTGGGTCTGATGGCGGACTTCACCTCAGCACGGCCCGACCTCTGGAACGAGGACATCGGCGAGTAGGCCGGACACCGCGTCGGGTCGGCCGTCTGCGAGACGCCACGACGCGGCGAACGGGAGGAGTCCACTGGAACTCCCTGCGCCCCCGGAAGGACTCGAACCCTCAACCTACGGATTAGAAGTCCGTCGCTCTATCCCGTTGAGCTACGGGGGCACGCCGGCGACCTGAGTCACCGCGGAGCGGGTGACGGGAGTCGAACCCGCGTCACCAGCTTGGAAGGCTGGGGCTCTACCATTGAGCTACACCCGCGTGCGGCGCGTAGGTTACCTCTCCTCGGTCGACACCCATGTTGACATGTCGAGCACGGCGATCCATGGATGGTCCGGATGCATCGTCGCGAGCCCTGCTCGCAGCCACTCCTTCTGGGTTGTGGACAAGTGGGGCAGGCACCGAGCGAGATCGACGTCGTCCTTCGGCCGTGCCTGCTTCGCCTTGTAGAGAAGCTGCACCTCAGGCACGCAGTAGGCCACACCGTCCTTCGATGTCGCGGTGAGCTGCGAGCGCGGAAGGGTGATCGACGGATTCCGCCGATACCGCCACGTGTCCTCATCCCCGTCAGCGAGCATCAGCTCGACGGACCAGGCATCGCTCGGGGATGGCCGCACCCATATGGCGAACGCCGTATCAGGGAGTGGGTCACCTCGACGCCAGGGCGCCAGTTCGCTCTCCGACATCCGATGGAGGTCCCAACCTTCGAAGACATCGAACAGGACATCCCGGTCGGATCGGTACATCTCGAGGTCGAGATCGTCGTGGGGACGCGACTCCCAACCGAGGAAGTGGTCGATGGCCATGCCTCCGGCGACCCACCAATCCACATCGTGGTCGGCGAACCGGCGAGCGGCCTCCGAGATCGAGAGCGGGGCCCAGGATGCGTCCATGATGACAGTGTGGTCACCCAACAGCTCGTACCATGGCGAAATGGACGCATCGATGTGGGACCAGCGCTATGAATCCTCCGATCTCGTGTGGTCGGCGGAACCGAATCAGTTCCTTCCGGGCCTGGTCGCCGACCTCGAGACCGGTTCGGCGCTCGATCTGGCATGCGGTGAAGGCCGCAATGCCGTCTGGCTGGCACGCCAGGGCTGGGATGTGACCGGCGTCGACTTCTCCCCCGTCGCTATCGAGAAGGCGTGGCAACTCGGAACCGACGAGGAAGTCGAGTGGGTCGTCGCCGACGTGACCGACTATGAACCGGATCGGCAATTCGACCTGGCCATCCTCTTCTACCTGCATGTGTTGCCCGAGGACCTCGCAGCGGTCTTCGAGCGGGCGATCGAAGCTCTCGCCCCCGAGGGCACACTCGTCGCAGTCGGTCATGCCGTGCGGAATCTCGAGGAGGGGTATGGCGGGCCCCAGTACCCGGAGATCCTCTGGTCGGAGGATGTCATCCGGCCGATGCTCGACGGAGTGGACAACATCGAGATGGAGGAGCGCCTCCGGCAGGTCCCGGACGCAGACGCCACGGCGATCGACCTCGTGATCCGCGCCGTCAAGGGCTGAGGCACGCCAGGCACCTTCCGTCTCCCCGGAAGTGCGGCAATCGCCTTCGGTCGGGCTGGTCAGATTTGAACTGACGACCTCCTGCTCCCAAAGCAGGCGCGCTGCCAAGCTGCGCCACAGCCCGTCGTGGATCGGAAGATACTCCCTCACCGACCAACACTGTTCCTGTCACTCCCACCCGATACGTTCGATCCATGAACGACACCACAATGCTGCTCTCTGCCGACGAGGCATGGGAGCAGAATGGAAACACAGATCGACGCCGAATCGTTCGGGGTCTCCGGCTCCTCGGCTTCTCCTACGGCGAAATCCGTGACCTCGTTCCCGTGTCGAAGTCGACGGTCAGCGTATGGTGCCGCGACATCGACCTCACCACAGACCAGCAGAGGGCAATCGCTCGTCGGTCCGGGCCGGAGTCGCGCTTGGGTACGAGAGTTGACACCCAATGGAGACGGCGCCTCGAGATCGAGGCGATCAGGAATGACGCCAGCGGGTATTCACTCGACGCAGTCGACGATCCGTTGTTCGTTGCGGGCGTGTGTCTCTACTGGGCAGAAGGGTCCAAGACTCGCAACGACCTCAGCATGAGCAACTCCGATCCATCACTCCTGCGGGTCTTCATCCAATTCGTCCGCGATCACCTGGACGACAACGCCACGTTCGCCCTTGCGCTCACCCGTCACTCTGCGGCGGGCGAAGAGGAAGCGCGTCGGTTCTGGTCAACGTCCCTGGGCCTTGACGACGTCCGCTTCACGAAGTCATACATCAAGAAGCCGGGAACGGGGCACCGGCGCAAGAAACTGCCTCACGGTGTGTGTCGCGTCCGGGTCGATCGGGGCTCGGATCATTGGCACCGCATGATGCAGTGGATAGACGATCTCAGGGTCCTCCTAGCCAGTTAGGCGATCGTGTCGGTATGATCGCTTGTGGGCCGCTAGCTCAATTTGGCAGAGCATTCGGCTCTTAACCGACAGGTTCTGGGTTCGAGTCCCAGGCGGCCCACGAAGCCCCCGAGCACCGGGGGCTTCTCTACGTGACATCGTCACGGAACACCACACGCGGGTGTGGCGGAATTGGCAGACGCGCCAGGTTTAGGTCCTGGTGGGCATAGCCCGTGGGGGTTCAAATCCCTCCACCCGCACCAACACGAGGATGCGCAGAGGTAACGACAAGGCTTCCTCGGCCGGGAGCCCACACCGGGCGGGGCGAGCGTCTGCGAGAATGCCGTGATGCGCCTCTATCTCGCAGGACCCCTCTTCACGGAAGCCGAACGATCCTTCATCGACGGGCTCGCAGATGATCTCACCGAGGCGGGCCACGAGTGCTTCGTGCCGCATCGCCAGGTGTTCGAGCCGCTCGACGCGCCAACCGTCTTCGCAGTCGACAGCGACGGGCTTCGGTGGTCGGAAGCGGTCGTTGCGTGGCTCGACGGCCCCAGCGTCGATGACGGGACAGCCTGCGAGATCGGACTCTTCTCAGAGCTGATCCGAAGGGAACCCGATCGCTATCGCGGCATCATCGGGCTCGTCACCGATTGGCGAGCTGTCCGACGCCGCGATCGAGGCATGACCGATGGAGGAATCAACCTCTTCGTCGGCGGTGCGATCCTCGAACACGGCCATCTCGTCTGGAGCATCGACGAGCTCGAGGAGCGTCTGCGCGCATGGGTGTGAGTCGGGCAGCGGGCGCCGACCGTGGAGCGCTCATGACGACACCCGTCACCGACGTGCACCGACTCAGGCCCAGGCAGACCCTCGGCCCGGCTGCGCAGCCTCCCGTTCGTTTGCCGTCAGGAAGCCGGTGACGACCCGGTTCAGGTCCTCCAGGGCGATGAGGAAGCCGTCATGCCCGTGCGGGGTATCGAGGACCGCGAACTGGCCGTTCGGCAGGGCATCAGCAAGTGCACGCACCTCAGCGACCGGATAGAGGACATCGGAGCTGATTCCCACCACCAGAGCCCGAGCTTCGACGTGGCGCAGCACGCCCTCGATTGGGCCTCGCCCCCGCCCGAGATCGTGGCTGTCCATCGCGCCCATGAGGGTCAGGTAGGCATTGGCATCGAACCGATCGACGAGTTTCGATCCCTGGTGCCGGAGATACGACTGCACCGCAAAGCCACCGGCCTGTTCGGATCGGCCGAACCTCGCATCGAAGCTCCCAGGGCTGCGGTACGAGACCATGGCGATCATCCGCGCCGTCGCAAGTCCGTCGACGGGGCCTTCGCCCGGTCGATACCACCCGTCCTCGAAGGCCGGATCGGACAGGATCGCGTGCCGCTGCGTCTCGGACCACCCGACCGCCCAGGCCGACTGGGTGGCCCCGACGCCGATCGGCACGATCGCATCGACGAGTTCGGGATACATGGCAGCCCATTCGAGCGCCTGCATTCCCCCCATCGAACCGCCGATCACGAGGTCGAGTCGGTCCACACCCAGCTGCTCGAGGACCAGCCGTTGGAGGTGCACCATGTCGCGGATCGTGACCTCCGGGAAGGCCGCGGCGTACGGCTCCCCATGGCGAGACAACGACGTCGGCCCGGTGGTGCCGTAGACACTGCCCAGAACGTTCATCGACACGATGAACGAAACCGACGGATCGAAGACCTTTCCGGCCCCGAACAACCCTGACCACCAATCGTCAGCGTCAGCGCTTCCCGTGAGCGCATGGCAGATCAGGATGCTGTTCGGGCGATGACGACCCCACGTCCGGACCTCGACCTGCACCCCGGACAGTGTTCCCCCTCCTTCGAGGGGGAACACTGCGTCGAGGGTGACGTGGTGCCTCACGACGCCGCCGTTCGCACCTTCGATCCGGCGGCAAAGGCACGGGCGAAGTCGGACTTGATGTCCTCGATGTGCTCGATGCCGACCGACACCCGGATGAGGTCGTCCGTGACGCCCGCCGAGAGCTGCTCCTCGCGATCGAGCTGCTGATGCGTCGTCGATGCCGGATGGATCACCAGCGTCTTGGCGTCGCCGACGTTCGCAAGATGCGATGCCAGCTCGACGTTGTCGATGAACCGCTGCGCGGCCTGGTGGCCTCCTTCGATCCCGAACGACAGGACGGCACCGAAGCCGTGCGAGAGAATCCTGCGAGCCACGGCATGGGAAGGGTGATCCTCGAGGCCCGGGTAGTTCACCCAGGCGACCTCGTCACGATCCCCCAGCCACCGGGCCAGCTCCAGCGCATTGTCGGCGTGACGCTGCACCCGCAGGGACAGCGTCTCGACGCCCTGGAGCAGCAGGAACGCATTGAACGGAGAGAGAGCTGCACCGAGGTCACGAAGACCTTCGACTCTGGCGCGAATGGCGAACGCGATGTTGCCGAAGGGCCCATCGGGACCGAACGTGTCGGAGAACACGAGCCCGTGGTAGCCCGGTGAGGGTTCCGTGAAGGCCGGGAATCGGCCGTTGCGCCAGTCGAAGTTGCCCGAATCGATGATCACTCCCCCGATGCTCGTCCCGTGCCCCCCGATCCACTTCGTGGCTGACGCAACCACGATGTCGGCGCCGTGATCGATGGGTCGTGCGAGGTAGCCGGCGGCCCCAAAGGTGTTGTCGACCACGAGCGGGACACCGGCGGCGTGAGCGACACGTGCGAACTCCGGGAGGTCCGGTACGTTGAACCGCGGATTCCCGATCGTCTCGAGATACAACGCCTTCGTCCGATCGTCGATCAGGGCGGCGTAGTCCTCGGCATCGTCGCTCGTCACGAACCGCACCTCGATGCCGAGCCGCTCGAGCGCCACCTTGAACTGGTTGTACGTACCTCCGTAGAGCGACGACGTCGACACGATGTTGTCGCCAGCCTGGGCCAGGGTGGTGATGGTGGTGAGCTGTGCGGCCTGGCCACTCGCCGTCGCCACAGCTGCAACACCCCCTTCGAGGGCGGCGATCCGCTTCTCGAAGACGTCCGTCGTCGGGTTCATGATGCGCGTGTAGATGTTCCCGAACTCCTCGAGGGCGAAGAGCCTCGCACCGTGGGCGCTGTCGTCGAACGTGTAGGAGGTCGTCTGGTAGATCGGAACGGCACGGGCGTTGGTGCCCGGGGCCGGCTCCTGACCTGCGTGGATCTGCAGGGTCTCGTATCGGTAGTTGTCGGTCATGGTCTGTTCTCCCGAATCGGTCGAGGGTGTGGACGTTCCGGGAGTCGTTCCTGACAAAGAGAAAGGACCTGCCCGGTTGCCCGTGCAGATCCTCGAGGTGTTGGGTGTTGCGGTTCCTACGCGTCAGATCTGCACGGCGATGTCATCGCCATACACATCATCACGCAGGTGGGTGCAACGTTCATTGGCGGGCGACTGTATGCGAGATCTCGCGGCATGTCAAGGCCCAAACCGGCCCGTTGCATTCCTCGCCGCCGTAGCCGCTACCGCCGCAAACGTGGATACGATCCGCTCATGCGAAGGAAGTGGTTCGTGCCCGTCGTCTCCGCCGTGATCGCAGCGGTCGTGTTCATGGTGGTGTTCGGGCTGCTCGCCTTCATCCTGATCCTCGGCGAATCCGCCTGACGGCCAGAGGCCGATCGAACACCCAGCGAGGAAGGTCCTCAGGCTCCCGTCTCGAGCCGTGCCAACGCACACGCTTCGGCCGACATGACTCCATCGGTCGCCGGCGTCACGATGACGTCGATGCCCTCGCCCCACGTCGTGATGGTCTGGCTGAGCTCATCCACGGCCACGACCCCGATGTAGTCGGTGGGCCAGGTGCCGGCGCGAATCGCAAAGGTGGCGATGTCCTCGTCGTCGGGTGCCTCGACGCCCGTGGAGACGATCCAGACATCGGTGTAGTCCGTCGACTTCACTGCGAATCCCCATGGCATCGACAAGTCGTCTGACACCAGCCCTGTGCTGAGGTAGTCGAGTACCTCCTGCGGTGCAGGCTCGCACCGTTCGGGATTGTCGGGAAGGCCCGTGTCGGATGTGGTGCCGCTGTCGTCCGAGCCACACGCGGCAACGACGAGCGCCAGTGCCGCAACGATCAGAACCCATCGGCGCATGCTGCCTCCTTTGCGGCGGTCACCCTACCCCTCCCCCTCCTGGAGCGCATCTGCGAGGGCGCGGAGGGCCAATGCTCGGTGACTCATCTCGTTCTTCTCGGCCGTACTGATCTCGGCGAGGGTCCGGCCACCCACGTTGAACACGGGGTCGTAGCCGAACCCTCCCTCGCCTCGCCGACCGTCGGCGATCGTGCCGTCGAGCACGCCCTCGACGACCAGCTCTTCACCGGTCGGCGTCACCAATGCGACGGCTGTGCGAAATCGAGCAGAACGCTGGTCGAACCCCTCGAGCTCGGCGAGCAGCTTGATCACATTGTCGTCATAGGTGGCATCGGGACCGGCATATCGGGCGGTGACCACCCCCGGCGCACCTCCGAGCGCCTCGACCTCGAGCCCCGTGTCATCGGCGACCGCTGCGTGACCCGTCGCTGCAACGACAGCACGTGCCTTGAGGAGGGCATTCCCCTCCAACGTCTCTTCGGTCTCCTCCACGTCGTCCCATTGGTGTCCAGGGATCACGATGATCGGGGGTTCGACGCTCGCAAGCACAGCCTCGATCTCTGCGATCTTGTCTGGGTTCTTCGAAGCGACGACGACGCCGTGGGGTCTCCTCACGTCCGCCCCTGATTCTGGACGGCCACCAATGCCGAGATCCCCGTCGCGGCGTGATCGAGCATCTGGTCCAGGAGGTCTCGCGAGAAGGGCTCACCCTCGGCGGTTCCCTGGATCTCGATGAGCTCACCGTCACCGGTCATCACGACATTTGCATCGACGTCGACGGCGACGTCCTCGGGATAGTCGAGATCGAGCAGTGCGGCACCATCGAGCACGCCAACGGAGACCGCAGCGACGTTTCGCTTGATCGGCGAGGATTCGAGCTTGCCATCGGCGACCCATCGATCGAATGCGTCGGCGAG
>JASJCF010000099.1 GCA_030066265.1 Acidimicrobiia bacterium
ACGACGCCGAAGTCCATCAGTCGTTCTGGGGGAAGCCGAGGTTCTTTCCCCGGGCACTCGGATCGGGCCACCGGCTGGTGACCACCTTGCTCCTGGTCCAGAAGCGCACTCCCTCGGGCCCGTACATGTGGAGGTCCCCGAAGAGCGAGCTCTTCCACCCTCCGAAGGAGTAGTAGGCGGTTGGCACCGGAATCGGGACGTTGATGCCCACCATCCCGACCGGGACCTCGTTCTGGAACTTCCGGGCGGCCCCGCCGTCGTTGGTGAAGATGGCGACGCCGTTGGCGTAGGGGTTGTCCTCGAGCAGCTTCATCGCCTCGTCGTAGTCGGCCACCCTGACCGTCGACAGGACCGGCCCGAAGATCTCGTCTTGGTAGATCGTCATCGACGGCTCGACATGGTCGAACAGCGTGGGTCCCACGAAGAACCCATCGCTCTCGGCGATCAGCGGGCGGCCGTCCTCCACGAGCACTGCTCCCTCGTCGACGCCGCTGTCGATGTAGCCCGCCACGCGGTCCCGATGTGCCTCGGTCACGAGGGGACCCATGTCCGCATCCTCTGCAGAGCCTTCCGACACGCGAATCGCCTTCATCCGTTCCCGGACCTTCGGCAGCAGCGCGTCGGCGGCATCCCCAACCGTGACCAACACCGAGATCGCCATGCACCGTTCCCCCGCAGACCCGTATCCGGCGTTGACCGCGGCATCGGCGGCGAGATCCATGTCGGCATCCGGAAGCACCACCATGTGGTTCTTCGCACCGCCGAGCGCCTGGACGCGCTTGCCGTTCGCGGTGCCAACTTCGTAGATGGAGCGGGCGATCGGAGTGGAGCCGACGAAGCTCACAGCGGCGACGTCCGGGTGCTCGAGCAGGCGATCCACCGCCACCTTGTCGCCCTGGACCACATTGAGGACGCCATCGGGAAGCCCAGCCTGCTGCATGAGCTCGGCCGAGAGGATCGACGCAGAGGGATCCTTCTCGGAGGGCTTGAGCACGAAGGTGTTCCCGCACGCGATCGCAAGCGGGTACATCCACATGGGGACCATGGCGGGGAAGTTGAACGGTGTGATTCCTGCAACGACACCGAGGGGTTGGAGCATCGAGTAGCTGTCAACGGAGCTCGAGACGTTCTCCGACATCTCACCCTTCGTCACCTGGCTGATCCCGCACGCGAACTCGATGTTCTCGAGTCCCCGCTGAACCTCGCCCCTGGCGTCGTTGATGACCTTCCCGTGCTCAGACACGAGCAGCTTCGCCAGGTCCTCGCGATGGCGGTTGACGAGGTCTCGGAACGCGAACATGATGCGAGTGCGCGCCGCCAGCGAGGTGTTCCGCCATTCGCCAAGGGCATCCTTTGCGGTTCTGACGGCGAGGTCGACGTCGGCCACCGAGGCCATCGCCACCCGAGCGGTTTGCTCACCGGTGGCCGGATTGAAGACGGGTCCCGTCCGCTCAGGTTCGGCCTCGTGCGGCTTGCCGCCGATCCAATGTTGGATGAGTCGCATGTCGTTGAACTCTCCTCCGCTGCCCGGGCTCAGACGGGCATCTCGCTGAGGCCTCGCTTGAGGTATCGGCCGTGTGTCTTGCTCCCGACGTAGGTACCGGCATCCACGATGACCTTGCCGCGAGACAACACCTTGTCGATCGTCGCCTCGATCGTCATGCCCTCGTATGCCGTGTAGTCGATGTTGCCGTGGATGGTGTCGGTGCTGTACACGAACGAGGTGCCCGGATCGTAGATGACGATGTCGGCGTCGGACCCGATGGCGATCGTGCCCTTCTGCGGGTACATCCCGAACATCTTGGCCGGATTGGTCGCGACGAGCTCCACGAACCGGTTGATGCTGAACCGGCCCTCGACGACGCCGCTCTGATACATGACGTTGAAGCGCTCCTCGACGCCAGGAAGGCCGTTCGGGATGAAGGTGAAGTCGCCCTCGCCGAGTCTCTTCTGGCGCCCCATCACCGGCCCCGGCAGGTCACGGTCCGGCGTGTCCTCGTCGTCGTCGAAGAAGAAGCAGGCGTGGTCGGTCGACACCACCTGGAGGTCGCCACGGGCCAGCGCATTCCAGAGGTACTCCTGGTTGTCCTTCTCGCGGATGGGAGTGGAGCACACGTACTTCGCGCCTTCGAAGCCGGGTGCCGCCACGTGATCCTCCAGCGAGAGGTGCAGGTAGTGGGGGCAGGTCTCGCCATAGACGGGGAGCCCGCGATCGCGTGCGACCGTCAACTCGGCCACTGCTTCCTTGGCGGACATGTGCACGACGTACAGGGGGCATCCCGCCAGCTCGGCGAGCACGATCGAGCGGTGGACCGCCTCGGACTCGGTCGTGGGCGGCCGCGTGATGGTGTGGTACCTCGGGTCGGTCTCGCCCCGCGAGACGGCCTGCTCACGCAGCACATCGATGGCGATGCCGTTCTCCGCGTGCATCATGATGGTGGTGCCGTCCTGTGCGGCCTGTTGCATCGCCCGGAAGATCTCTCCGTCGTCGGAGTAGAGAACGCCCGGATAGGCCATGAACAGCTTGAAGCTCGTGACGCCGTCGTCGACGATCGCCTCCATCTCCTTGAGGGACGAGTCGTTGATGTCGCCGACGATCATGTGGAACCCGTAGTCGATGGCGCAATTCCCGTCGGCGAGCGCCATCCAGGCGTCGTATCCCTCGCGCACGGTCTGGCCTTTCACCTGCACGGCGAAGTCGACGACGGTCGTCGTGCCGCCGAAGGCGGCGGCCCGCGTTCCACTCTCGAAGTCGTCCGACACATAGGTGCCGCCGAACGGCAGCTGGAAATGGGTGTGCACATCGACTCCACCCGGGAGCACGTACTTGCCCGCAGCATCGATCTCGGAATCGGCGACCCACCCATGTGCGCCCGGCGCGGCGACACCGACCACCTTCTCGCCATCGATCAGCACGTCGGCATGCATCTTCTCGGTTGCCGTCACCACGGTTCCGTTCTTGATCAGGGTGGTCATGTGCTTCCTCCTGTCAGGATGAGGACGCCGTCTCCACGGCGGCGGCCAGAATCTCGAAGCCCTCGTCCGCTTCTTCCTCGGTCAGCGAGAGCGGAGGGGCGATGCGGAGGGAGTTGCCATACAGCCCGCCCTTGCCGAGCAGGAGCCCGCCCGACTTCGCCTCCTCCATGATCTGCGCAGCGGCGCCGACATTGGGCGATGTGCCGCCGGGATGCACCAGTTCGATGCCGATCATGAGGCCCTTCCCCCTGACCTCGCCGATGATCTCGAACTCATCCGCAAGGTGGTCGATCCTGGACCGGAGCTGCTGGCCGACCTTCTGGGTGTTGGTCTGAAGGTCGTGTTCGATCAAGTATTCGATGTTGGCGAGAGCGCCGGCCGTCGCCAGGGGGTTGCCGCCGAAGGTGGATATCGAGTTTGCCGAGACCGAGTCCATGATCTCGGCAGGTGCGACCACACCGGCGATCGCCAGGCCGTTGCCGACGCCCTTTGCGAACGTGATCATGTCCGGGACGATTCCGTGGGCCTCGTACCCCCAGAAGTGCTCGCCCGTCCGCCCCCATCCGGTCTGAACCTCGTCCGAGACGAAGAGGATGCCGTGTTCGTCGAGCACCCGCTTCATCGCACCGAAGAATCCGTCCGGTGGTGTCACGAATCCGCCCACGCCCTGGATGGGCTCGGCGATCATGCAGGCGACGTCGCCGGCCGTGGCGACGTTCAAGAGGTCGCGGAGATCGGCGACACACGCAGCCGTGAATTCGTCATCCGGCAGATGTCCAAAGGGGCTTCGGAACTTGTATCCGCCATGGACATAGGTCACGTTGACCGGCGTCAGGCTGGTGGGCGACCAGGCCCTCTGCCCCGTGATCCCCACTGCACTGAAACTCCGCCCGTGATAACTCGCACGCAGCGCGAGCACCTGGTTCGACTGTCGCACGGCAGTGGCCAGGAGAAGGGCTGTGTCGTTGGCCTCCGTCCCCGAGTTGCAGAAGAACACCTTGGCATCCGGGATACCGGACAACTCTGCGATCTTCTCGGCCAGCTCGATCTGCTGCTCGATCAGGTACAGCGTCGAGGTGTGCAGCATCTTTCCTGCCTGCTCCTGGATCGCCGAAACCACCGACGGCACCTTGTAGCCGGTCATCGTGGTGAGAATCCCGCCGAAGAAGTCGAGATACTCCTTCCCCTCGGCGTCGATCACCCGTCGGCCATCGCCGTCGACGATCGCGATCGGGGTCTCGTAGTAGAGGGCCAGCCAATCGGGAAGCACCTCCCGGTGGCGAGCGAGCAGGTCGGCGTGCGTACCCATCAGGGGGCTACGAGCTCGTCGTAGGCGTCGGGGCGACGATCGCGGTAGAACGCCCACTGCTTGCGAACTTCGTCGATCATGTCGAGATCCAGGTCACGCACGACCAGTTCCTCCTCTGTGTCCGATGCTGCCTCACCGACGATCTGCCCTCGGGGGTCCACGAAGTACGACGACCCGTAGAAGTCGTTGTCGCCGTAGGGCTCGGTTCCAACACGATTGATCGCCCCGATGAAGTACTCGTTGGCCACGGCAGCTGCCGGCTGCTCGAGATTCCACAGGTACATCGAGAGGCCTCGACTCGTGGCCGACGGGTTGAACACGATCTTGGCGCCGTTGAGGCCGAGCGCCCGCCACCCCTCCGGGAAGTGCCGGTCGTAGCAGATGTAGACGCCGATCCTGCCGACCGAGGTGTCGAAGACCGGGTATCCACCGTTGCCCGGCCTGAAGTAGTACTTCTCCCAGAACCCCTGGACGTGGGGGATGTGCTGCTTGCGGTACTTGCCGAGGTACGTCCCGTCGTTCTCGATGACGGCTGCGGTGTTGTAGAAGAAGCCGTCATCCTCCTTCTCGAAGATCGGGACGATCAGCACCATCCCGGTCTCCTTCGCGAGGTCCTGCATCATGCGGGTCGTCGGCCCGTCCGGTATCGGTTCTGCGTAGTCGAAGTGCTCGTTGTCCTGGACCTGGCAGAAGTAGGGGCCGTAGAACAGCTCCTGGAAGCACATCACCTGCGCGCCCTGTTCCGAGGCTCTGCGCGCGTAGTCGGCGTTCTTGTCGAGCATGGATTCCTTGTCGCCCGTCCATTCGGTCTGGACGATGGCGGCGCGTACGACGTTGGGCATAGCGGGTCTCCTCGCTCCGTTCCGCCCAAACTAGTCGGTGAAGGCCCGGCCGGCCCATGGTTGTTGGTCCGCTGCGCCTCGGTATCCGAACTCGAATCGAAACTCGGGATCGGAACCGGGGTCCCGGCCCGGGAGCCGAACCAGGGATGTCATCTCCCGAGATCCGAACCAGGTATCCCAACTCGGTTTCCAACTCGGTATCCCACTCGGTCTCCCAAGGGGGGGCCGGAGCGTGGCTCGAGCCTGATCGGGCCCTCGGTCTGGCCGACGTGAACGCGCTCAGCATTCCGTTCCGGTGTGCCGATGCTCTTGGTGGCGCCCGTCGACGGGCGTCCGATGAATCGCGAACGAGGTAGACGCACGACACCATGGGCTTGAGAATCCCGAGACCGTCGAGGCGCAACCAACATGGTCTGCTGAACACACCCGATCTTGGCCGGATCTGGACCTGGTTCCGGCTGCTCGGTGCGAGTGCGGCATTCCTTGCGGGCGTGGTACTCGGTATCCGATGGGACTGGGAGGGCGCGGTCGTCGCAGCCCTCATGGCGGGCATCGTCGCAGCCGACGCCGTATGGCGTCTCCGGAACTCCGGGCTCTCGACCATCTTCGCCATGGCGCTCGACGTGACGATGATCGGCCTCGGGATGGTTGCGGTCTCGCTGAGTCCGGTGGGGGTCGGCGCGCCGCTCATCTACATGCTCGTCGTGCCCCCGCTGATGTTGTCGCTCCGGTCTGCGTGGCTCGTCATGGTGTACGCCGCCGGGTGGGCGGCCATCGCCGTGTTCGGGGTCGATGTGTTCCCGGTCCCGCCTGAGGCCTCGGAGGAAGTCGTCACCGTGATCGCCTACGTGCTGTTCGCAACCCTCACCGTGGCAATCGTGATCGTCGTGGCATGGACACTGGACCGTACGAACCGCGCCCGGTCGGAGTTCCTCGCCTCGGTCAGCCACGAGATCCGTACGCCACTCACATCGATCGTCGGTTGGTCCGAGATGCTCGTGAACGACAAGGACGACCTCCAAACGGAGGACTTCATCGGCGGGATCCGCTTGATCGAGTCGGAGGCAGGTGAGCTCAGCTACATCGTCGACGATCTGCTGACGGCAGCTCGGATCGACACCGGCGCCATCACCGTGACCAGCGAGCGAGTGGATCTCGGCTCAGTCGTCGACGACGTGCTTCCGACCACGGTCCCCGGCTTCGTCGAGATCGTGAAGCGGCCACTCGATCATCCCGTGGTGATGGCTGACCCGTGGCGGGTTCGCCAGATCCTGCGCAATCTCCTCACGAACGCATACCGGTACGGCGGTGAGCGTGTCTGGATCGAGCTCGGCATCGATCTCGGCACCTGTTCCCTCGCCGTGTTCGACGATGGGGACGGCGTGGACCCCGCTTTGGCCCGAAGACTGTTCGAGCCCTATGTGCGTGGCGGGATCGCCAGGGGTACCCAGCCTCCGATCGGTTTGGGCCTCAGTGTGTCGCGAAGCCTCGCCCGTTTGATGGAGGGCGAGCTCGAGTACCGCCGCATCGCCGGAACCACGGCGTTCATTCTGGAGCTCCCTCGAGCTCCGATCGGTGCCGATGCCCCTCGCATGCCCAATACCCGCCCGCTCGAGGATCACGAGGTCTCCCGCTCCTGAGCGCTCTTCTGGATCGCGCAGCTGCCACCCCGCCGCACGATGTTCGGATGCTCTTGCACGTGATCGCGCGTGGACGAGACTGGTGAAGACGGTTCAACGACTCCAGGGAGAGGCGGGACGATGACCACACGAGACGTCGATGAATACGCTCTGCGACTCGAGATCGATTACGCGGAGAAACTCGACCGCTTCACGACCTTCTTCCGGATCATCTGGATCATCCCCATTGCGATCGTGTGGGGCATCCTGTCCGCGACCGGTAGCTACACGTACGTCACCGAGGCAGGGGAGACCGTCACCCAGTCGACGGGTGGAATCGCAGGAGCCCTCGTGCTGGCCACGGTCCTCCTGATCGTGTTCCGCGAGAAGTACCCCCGGTGGTGGTTCGACTTCGCCAAGGAGCTTGCGCGGTTCGGGACCAGGATCGGTGCGTATGCAGCCCTCCTCACCGATCGATACCCGTCGACCACGGAAGCGCAAGCCGTCCACCTCGATGTCGACTACCCCGATGTCAAGGAGGACCTGAATCGCTGGCTTCCACTCGTGAAGTGGTTCCTGGCGATTCCCCACTACTTCCTGCTGTTCTTCCTGTTCATCGGGGCCTTCTTCGTGGTGATCATCGCCTGGTTCGCCATCCTCTTCACGGGCCGGTACCCGCGAGGCCTGTTCGACTACGTGGTGGGTGTCGGGAGGTGGGCGCTCCGGGTGTATGCATACGCCGGCCTGCTCGTGACCGATCGCTACCCGCCGTTCAGCTTCCGCTGAGCGGATCGTTGCCGAAGGCTCGGCTCTCTTGGATAGGAGGATGCGAGGAGCCGGGGGCCCTGCGTTCCGTGCCCTCTCCGGCAGATCCCGCATCCCGGCGGTGATGCTTCGGTAGGTCACGACCGTGACGTCGATGAGCGGTACATTCGGACGAGGAGCCGGAGGACTGCCGGTTGCTGCGGTGTCTCTCCGGCTGGTGGCGCTCGATGAGGGAGTGAGTCAGCTATGACCGACAAGACCGCCGATCTGTCCGGGCCCGGTATCAGCACCTACGACGAGGTCGCCAGGGTTCTGCCAACCGACTACAAGTCGGCGCTCACCCCGATGGAGACCATGGATGCGCTGTTCGCCGCAAAGGCGGCGATCGAGTCGGGCCTGTGTCGGGAGTTGAACCTCAAGATGGTCCAGGTGCCGCTCATCGTGTCCAAGGACAGCGGCGTCAACGACATGCTCGATCGCGACGGGTCCCGCACACCCGTGGAGTTCCCCGCCGGCCTCGGGCTCGACGAGCCGATCACCACGCAGGTGGTGCAAGCTGCGACGAAGTGGAAGCGAACGGCCCTGGCACAGTTCGAATGTGGTCCCGGCGAGGGCATCTGCACCGACATGAAGGCCGTGCGGAAGGACTACTTCCTCGACCACGACCACAGCGCATACGTCGACCAATGGGATTGGGAACGACGGATCACCGAGGCAGACCGCAACCTCGCCTACCTGAAGGACACGGTGCGGAGGATCTGGGCGGTTCTCGTGGACGCCAGCCGACTCGTCGCCGCGATGTATCCGGCCCTCGCCGAGGACTATCCGCCGATTCCCGAGGAGCTCGAGTTCATCCACGCCGAGGATCTGCTCGCCATGTACCCGGATCTCCCGCGCAAGCAGCGGGAGACGAAGTTGCTCCAGGAGCACCCTGCCGTGTTCATCATCGGTATCGGCTGGCCCCTCGACGACGGTTACCCCCACGAGCTGCGGGCAGCCGACTACGACGACTGGATCACGGAGACGAGGGACGCAGACGGGCGCACCCTCCATGGGCTCAACGGTGACATCCTGGTGTGGAACCCGGTGACGCAGCGTCGTCACGAGCTGACGTCCATGGGAGTCCGGGTCACCAAAGGGTCCCTCATCGCGCAGATGGAGATGGCGGGCCTGGAGGACGATCTGGCGCTGCCGTACCACCAGGCGATCCTCCATGACGAGATCCCGCTCAGCATCGGCGGTGGCATCGGGCAATCGCGGACCTACATGTACCTGCTGCGGAAGGCCCACCTGGGTGAGGTGAGCGTCACCATCTGGCCGGACGAGCTGATCG
>JASJCF010000013.1 GCA_030066265.1 Acidimicrobiia bacterium
GGCATCGAAGAACGACCGCATCTCCTCGTTGAGGAGCGAGTGATGGGTGATGTCGTACTCCCAGTCACGGAGCTCTTCGCTGTCGGGGAGCTTCCCGTAGATGAGGAGATAGGCGACCTCCAGGAACGAGCACTCGCGTGCAATGTCCTCGATCCGGTACCCGCGGTGCAGGAGAACGCCTTCGGAACCGCTGATGTAGGTGATCGTGGACTCGGCGGCCGCCGTGTTCCCGAAGCCGGGGTCGTAGGTGACGTGGTGGATTTCGGATCGCAGAGAGCGAATGTCGATGCCGGACTGGCCGATGGTGGGCGTGTGGACGTCCAGATCGGCCGTCCTGTCCCGGACTTCGAGCCTTGCTTGATCGTCGCTCATCCGTCGCTGACCCTTTCTCCCGAGGCGAGGTTTGCGCAGTCGCGCAGCGGTGGTGCGATTGTAGCCCGGGGTCGAGGCGGTCCCGTCTGTGCTACCTTCACGTGCCGGAGGGAGCCGTCGTGATCGATCTGAAGGGCCGAAAGAAGGCGGCGCCGATCCTCGATCCGATCGCATCGGGTCTGGCGAAGATCGGCGTGAGACCGGCGATGGTGACCATCGTCGGGTTGCTGATCACCGCTGGGGGAGCGGTGCTCATCGCCTATGGGTACCTCGCGGCCGGCGCGTTCACCGCAGCATTCGGCGTGGCGCTCGATGCGCTCGACGGCCCGCTCGCTCGACGGCTCGGCGTGGAGTCCGAGCGCGGTGCGTTCCTCGACACGATGTCCGACAGGATCGGTGAGATCTCGGTGTGGATCGGGCTGGCCGTGTACCTCCGGACCGAGCCACGACTCCTGGTCCTCTGCGTCATCGCCCTGGCGACGTCGCTCATGATTCCCTACGTGCGGGCGAAGGCGGAGGTGGCAGGGCTGGACGGCAAGGGCGGCTGGATGGGCCGCGCCGAGCGAATGATCTTGATCCTCGCTGGGACGGCGGTTGTCGGGCTCGGTGCCGATGCCCTGATGGAGCCCCTGCTGTGGACGTACGTCGTCCTCACCTCGCTGACGGTCGCTCAGCGGATCCGAAAGACCTGGCAGCAGCTACCGGCGTGAAGGACTACCTGGCGTATCTGGGCTTCCGGGTGGCAACCGGGCTCTTCGGTCTGTTGCCCGAATCGTGGATCCGGCGCATCGGAGAACGGGGTGGCGAGATCGCTTCCCGGCGGTTCCGGGGAAGCGCCCCGCTCCTGCGTTCACACCTGCGGAGGGCGATGGGCCCTCTTGTAGATGACGCCGATCTCGACCGAGGCGTCGTGGACATGTATCGCTACTACGGCCGGTACTGGACCGAGACCTTCTGGTTCCGGCCGCGACGAAGACCCGAGATCTTGCGCAACATCGAGCGCGTGAACTTCGAGCCGGTGTATCGGTCGATCGAAGCCGGACATCCGCGGATCTTCGCGCTTCCGCATCTGGGCAACTGGGAGGTCGCCGGCATGATCGCCGAGGAGATCGGGACGCCCGTGGTCGCCGTTGCCGAGCATCTTCCGAACGAGCACATCACAGACTGGTTCATCGACATCCGGAATCGATTCGGCATCCAGATCATCCTGACATCTGATCCCAGTCGGACGCGCAAGCTCATCAAGGTGCTCAAGGATGGCGGAGCGATCGCCCTCGTGGCTGATCGCGACGTCACGGGGCGCGGCCTTCCCGTCACGTTCTTCGGCGAGGAGACCTCGCTCCCCGGTGGACCGGTGGCCCTGGCCGACGCCACCGGTGCCGACCTCTTCCCGATAGGCGCCTACTTCCACGAGGGGCGAGGCCATCGCATCGTCGTGCATGACCCGATCGCCCTCCCTGACCTGCCGACACGCGAGGAGCGCGTCGCAGTGGGCGCCCAGGAGTTCGCTGAGGTCCTCGAAGACATCATCAGGGAGGCTCCCTCCCAATGGCACCTGTTCCAGCCCAATTGGCCGTCAGATCGCAGCCTCGTGGAGGAGGGGTCGTGAAGGTCGGTTTGGTGTGCCCCTACGACCTCGGCGCACCGGGCGGTGTCCAAGACCAAGTGGTGCGCCTCTCACACTGGCTTACTGACGCCGGACACGATGCGATCGTGGTGGGTCCGGGTACCGACGGCCCCGCCGGGTCGGTGGTGCTGGGTTCGACGGTCACCGTTCCGGCCAACCGCTCGGCGGTGCCGGTCGGACTCGACCCTCGGATGTCGAGCCGGTTGCGGGAAGCGTTGGCTGGCTGCGATGTCGTCCACGTCCACGAGCCGTTGATGCCGATGGTGTCACTCGCAGCGGCTCGGATGGGCGAGGTGCCGACGGTGGGGACATTTCACGCAGATCCCTCGGCAACCATGCGACGAGCCCTTCGCCTCTACCGGTACCCCATCCGCCGGGCATTGGGCCGCCTCGACGTGATCACCGCTGTCAGCACGGTCGCTTCGTCCGCAGTGCCCCTCGACGATCCCGTCGAGATCATTCCCAACGGCGTCGATATCCATGCGTACCGAACGGGTCCCAAGCAACCGGCGGCTGTTGCCTTTCTGGGCCGCGACGACCCGAGGAAGGGTCTCAGCACGCTCATCGAAGCCTGGCCGGCCATTCGTGCGGCAAACCCCGACGCTGAGCTCCTGGTGGCGGGAGCACACCGCGATGAAGCCGTCGAGGGCGTGACGTGGCTCGGGCGCGTGAGCGAAGACGACAAGATCGATGTGCTCGCACGTGCAGAGGTGTTCGTGGCGCCCAACACGGGCGGTGAGAGCTTCGGGATCATCTTGGTGGAGGCAATGGCGGCGGGGTGTGCCGTCGTCGCAAGTGCCATCCCCGCCTTCACGAGAGTGCTCGCCGGTGCGGGTGTGCACGTGCAGCCCGGTGACGCGGATGGTCTCGGAGATGCCGTTGCACGGTTGCTTCGCGACGACACGAGACGGTCGGAACTCGCAGAGCGGTCCCGCGTGCGTGCGCAGGACTTCGACGGAGCGGTCATCGCACGACAGTACGAGGCGGCATACGTGAAGGCGATCGCACGGCATGGGCGATGATCGAGCCGCCGGTCAATAGACTTGATGGTGACCCACTCAGAACCACAAGGAACTCCCATATGTCGACACCCACTCCCCAACACGGAACGGACACCGTCAAGCGCGGCCTCGCCGAGATGCTCAAGGGCGGCGTCATCATGGACGTCGTGTCGGCCGACCAGGCGAAGATCGCCGAGGAAGCGGGCGCATGCGCCGTCATGGCCCTCGAGCGGGTGCCCGCCGACATCCGCGCTCACGGCGGCGTGGCTCGGATGGCCGATCCCTCGAAGGTCGAGGAGATCATGGGTGCGGTCTCGATTCCCGTCATGGCGAAATCACGGATCGGTCACTTCGTCGAGGCTCAGGTGCTCGAGTCGCTGGGTGTCGACTACATCGACGAGTCCGAAGTCCTCACCCCGGTCGACGACCGTCACATCGACAAGCACGCCTTCACCGTTCCCTTCGTCTGCGGTGCCAAGGACCTCGGCGAAGCGCTTCGACGCATCGGCGAAGGAGCGGCGATGATCCGAACCAAGGGTGAGCCGGGCACAGGGAACGTCATCGAGGCGGTGAAGCACATGCGCCTGATGAACTCCCAGATCCGGTGGTTGACCACCCTGGATGAAAATGAGGTCATGAACGCGGCCAAGGAGCTGCGAGCGCCGTACGCCCTCGTCCAGGAGGTTCGCGAGACGGGACAGCTCCCCGTGGTCAACTTCGCCGCAGGGGGCATCGCCACGCCATCGGACGCAGCGCTCATGATGCAGCTCGGCTGCGACGGCGTGTTCGTCGGCTCGGGGATCTTCAAGTCGGGCGATCCCTCCGTGCGAGCTGCGGCGATCGTCGAGGCGACCACGTTCTACCGAGACGCAGAGAAGATCGCAAAGGTGTCGCAGAACCTCGGTGAGGCGATGGTTGGCATCAACATCGACACCCTCCCCGACGAGGAGCTGATGCAGCACCGCGGGTCATGATCGTCGGGGCCCTCGCCCTCCAGGGCGACTTCCGGGAGCACATTGCGATGCTCAGGGCACTCGACATCGAGGCTCGCGAGGTCCGCACCCCCGCCGAGCTCGAGGCCGTCGACGCGCTCGTGGTGCCCGGCGGCGAATCCACCACCATCGGCCGCCTCGCCGTCCAATACGGCCTGATGGAGCCGATGCGCGGTCGCATCCGGGCGGGGATGCCGGTGCTCGGCACGTGCGCCGGGATGATCATGCTCGCCTCGGGCACCGTCGAATACGATCAGCCCCAGCTCGGCGTACTCGACGCAGTCGTCCGTCGGAACGCATTCGGGCGACAGGTCGATTCGTTCGAAGCCTCGCTCGACGTCGTCGGTCTCGACGCGCCCATGCACGCCGTCTTCATTCGCGCTCCCTGGATCGTCAAGGTCGGTGCGGACGTCGACGTGTTGGCGTCGATCCAAGACGAACTCGGCGAATCGCACCCGGTCTTGGTGCGCCAGGACCGTATCCTCGCCACGTCATTCCACCCCGAGTTGACGGGCGAGACGCGGCTGCACGAGATGTTGGTCGGCCTCGCCTGAGGAGCGTCATGGCTGGACATTCGAAGTGGGCCAACATCAAGCACCGCAAGGGCCGTCAGGACGCCAAGCGCGGGAAGCTGTTCGCCAAGCTGATCAAGGCCATCGAATCGGCTGCGCGCAATGGTGGAGGAGACCTCTCGTCCAATCCGACACTCGCCACTGCCGTGCAGAAGGCCAAGGACAACTCGGTCCCCAAGGACAACATCGATCGTGCCATCGCTCGCGGGACGGGGGAGATCGACGGCGTCGACTACGTTGAGGCCTTCTACGAGGGATACGCACCGGGAGGTGTCGCTCTCTACGTCGAGATCCTCACCGACAATCGAAACCGAGCAGCGTCCGACGTGAGGGCCGCGTTCACCAAGAACGGCGGAAGCCTCGGAGAGCCGGGCTCGGTGGGGTATCTCTTCGAGCAGAAGGGCCACATCCTCGCCGTCGGCGACGAAGACACGGTGATGATGGCTGCGCTCGAGGGCGGTGCCGAGGATGTGCGACCGGAGGGTGACCAGTGGGAGATCGTGTGCGCCCCCGGTGACCTCGCCGCTGTTCGCTCCGAGCTCGAAGGCGCGGAGGTGACGATCGATTCCTCCGATGTCACGTACCTGCCGAGCACATCGGTCCCGGTGGACGGGTCCACGGCTCCTCGGGTCCTTCGCCTCGTGGACGCGCTCGAGGATCTCGACGACGTCCAGTCCGTGTATGCGAACTTCGACATCTCCGATGACGTGTTCGCCTCGCTGGACATCTGAGCGCATCGGCGCGTGATCAGCCCGGTTGGCGTGGAACCAGGGGTGGCGTCCGGCTCATCGGCACACACCGGCACACCCCGGCACACGGGAACACACTGGTTTCGGAAGCATCCTTGGCTTCGTCACCCACCACCCCTACCATGCGAACATATGTTCGTTCTCGGAATCGATCCGGGCCTGACCCGCACCGGCTACGCCGTGGTCGAGATCTCGGCACACCGCGAGCGTGCCGTGACCGCCGGGCTCATCAGGACTGACCCCGGCCTCGACGTGGCCGCCCGCCTCGTCGAGCTCCGGACCGACGTCATGGCGGTGCTCGACGATCACCCGATCGATGCCGCCGCGATCGAGCAGGTGTTCGTCAACCGCAACCGGACGACAGCGATGTCCGTCGCCCGTGCATCCGGGGTGGTCATGGAGGCGATTGCTGAGCGAGGGATCACGATCGCCGAATACACGCCATCACAGATGAAGCTCACCATCACCGGCTCCGGCTCCGCCGACAAGGAGCAGATCGCCGCCGTCGTGGCGATGCGGCTGGGGCTCGGCTCGCTTCGCGGACCGGCCGACGTGGCCGATGCGCTCGGGGTGGCGCTGTGTCACGGCCAACATCGGTCCCCTGTCACGACCAAGGATGCGTCGTGATCGGAAGGGTGCGTGGAACGCTCGTCGAACGTCGACTCGACTCGGTCACCATCGATGTGCAGGGCCTCGGCTACGAAGTCGCTGTCACCCCTCGCACCCTGAGCGGCTTGCCCGGGGTGGGCGAAGAGGTCGTGCTTCACACGCACCTGCACGTGCGGGAGGATCAGCTCGCGCTGTTCGGATTCGACACGGCGATCGACAAGGACCTCTTCTCAACGTTGATCGGCGTCTCCGGCGTCGGGCCGAAGGTCGCCATGGCGATCCTCGGGACGCTCACCTACGAACAGCTCCGGGTCGCCGTGTCCGCCGATGACGTCGCCACACTCACCGAGGTCCCGGGCATCGGGAAGCGCAGTGCTCAGAAGCTGCTCATCGAGCTGAAGCCGAAGCTCGACGTGATCGAAGGGGAGATGGCGCCTTCAGGCCCCATGGCCGAGGTGCGCGAGGCGCTGAGCGGGCTCGGGTACGCGCCAGATGAGATTCGCGGCACGCTTGCCGACATGCCCGAAGACCTGACGGTCGAAGAGATGCTGCGCCGCTCGTTGCGCGAGCTCGGACGGACGCAGGGTTGATGCGCGAAGAAGGCCTGCTCGCAACCACCGCCTCACCGGAGGACATGGAACTCGATGTGGGCCTGCGGCCGCGGCGTCTCGAGGAGTTCGTCGGCCAGGAGGCCCTGAAGGAACGGCTATCGATCCTGGTCGAAGCGGCTTCGGGAAGGGGCGAATCGGTCGATCACCTGTTGTTCTCGGGGCCGCCCGGGCTTGGCAAGACGAGTCTCGCAGGGATCGTGGCGCACGAGATGGGCGCTGCCTTCCGTTCCACATCGGGGCCGGCACTGGACAGACCGGGCGACCTCGCTGCGGTGATCACGAACCTCGAACAAGGGGATGTCCTGTTCATCGACGAGGTACACCGACTGCCGAGGCAGGTGGAAGAGGTGTTGTATCCGGCCATGGAAGATGGCCAGCTCGACATCGTGGTCGGCAAGGGCCCCGCTGCTAGATCGATCAAGATCGATCTCCCGGCGTTCACGCTCATCGGGGCGACCACACGAGTGGGGAGGGTCGCACCGCCGTTGCGGGATCGGTTCGGCTACGTGGCGCGTCTCGACTACTACGGGTCGGACGACCTCGCAGCAATCGTGCGCAGGTCCGCCCGGCTGCTCGACACTGAGGTGACCGATGGCGGCTGCTCGGCGATCGCTCGCCGGTCGCGGGGCACACCGAGGATCGCGAACCGCCTCCTCCGCCGGGTTCGGGACTATGCGTCCGTGCGCGCCGACGGTGCGGTGGATGGCGAGACTGCGGACACGGCGCTCGAGGTGTTCGAGGTCGACGAGCTGGGCCTGGACAAGGTGGATCGATCGATCCTCGAATCCCTGATCCTCAAGTTCGGGGGTGGCCCGGTCGGCCTTTCGACGTTGGCCATCGCCGTGGGCGAGGATCCGGAGACCGTGGAGGACGCGTACGAGCCATTTCTGATCCTGGAGGGACTTCTCCAGCGCACTCCGAGAGGACGCGTGGCGACCGAGCGCGGCTATCGCCATCTCGGGATCGAGCCTCCGGCAGCTGCAGACCAGGGAACGCTGCTGTAGCCGAAGGCTGCTACAGCCGTACGCTGCGGACGATGGATGTCGCCGACTTCGACTACGAGCTCCCGTCCCAGGCGATTGCGCAAGAGCCGGTGGAACCGCGCGACGCATCGCGTCTGCTGATCGCCCGTACGCTCGAGGAGCTGCCCTTCACGAGCTTCCCCAGCCTCTTGGATCCGGGCGATCTGCTCGTGGTCAACCGCACCCGGGTGCGCCATGCGCGACTCGAGGCCCGCCGTGCGGACACCGGCGGGGCGGTCGAGGTCCTGCTCATCCGGCAGTTGGCGGGTGGCGAGTGGGAGGCGTTGATGCGCCCTGCACGCCGCATACGCGCCGGCGTGGATCTCACGATCGGTGATCGCACCATCGAAGTGCGATCGAATCCCGTCGATGGGGTCGCAACCGTTGCGCTGAGACCAGACGACGATGTCGAGGCGTTCCTCGACGCGCACGGGTCCGTGCCGCTGCCCCCGTACTTCCGTGGCGAGCTGCAAGACCCGGATCGCTACCAAACGATCTTCGCTTCCGATCCGGGCTCGGCAGCTGCGCCCACCGCAGCGCTCCACTTCACCCCACGAGTTCTGGAGGGCATCCATGCTCGTGACGTCCGTGTGTCATCGGTCACTCTCGAGATCGGTCTTGACACGTTCCGCCCGATGGCTTCCGGATCGGTGCGTGACCACCAGATCCACACCGAGCGCATCATCGTGGACGAGCAGGTCGCAGATGCAATCGCACAGACGAAGGCGCGCGGCAACCGTGTCGTCGCCGTCGGTACCACCGTGGTGCGGACGCTCGAATCCGCCGCGGACGAATCGGGTGTGGTGCTGCCGTACGACGGGCCGACCAGCCTGTTCATCCTCCCCGGGTACCGTCCCCGAGTGGTCGATGCCCTGCTCACCAACTTCCATGCGCCCAGAACGACCCTCATCGCCCTGGTGGCCGCGCTCGCTGGAGATCGCTGGCGTGACATCTATCGCCACGCGCTCGACGAGGGCTTTCGCTTCCTCTCCTTCGGAGACGCCCTGTACATCGAGGTGAGTCCGTGAAGCCGCCGGTTCGGTGGAGCGAGGAGCGCTCCGATGGCGACGCCCGTAGCGGCGTCATGATCACACCGCACGGCTCGGTGCCGACGCCCAACTTCATGGCGGTGGGCACGAGGGGCACCGTGCGGACGCTCGACAGCGAAGACCTCGAACGTCTCGGGGCCAACATCGTCTTGGCGAACACCTATCACCTCATGCTGAGGCCTGGCGCCGACATCGTGGAAGACCATGGCGGGCTTCACGGATTCATGGGCTGGAACGGGCCGATCCTCACCGACTCCGGCGGATACCAAGTCCTGAGCCTCGAGCCGGACATCGCTGAGGATGGGCTGGTGTTCCGGTCGACCTACGACGGATCGCGGGTGGACCTCACGCCCGAACGCGCCGTTGCGGTGCAGGAGCAGCTCGGCTCCGACATCGCCATGGTGCTCGACGTCCCGGTCGCACTGCCGGCCCCGGAGCAGGACGTGAAGGCGGCCATGGAACGCACCCTGCGGTGGGCCGAGCGCGCCCATGCCGCCAAGACGCGAAGCGACCGAGCACTCTTCGGGATCGTGCAAGGCGGCACCGATGCACACCTCCGCCGCGAGTCGGCGCGTGGCACCGCAATGCTCGGGTTCCCCGGGTACGGGATCGGAGGGCTCGCCGTGGGGGAGGGGATCGGCGATCGGAGGCGTGCCATCGATGCTTGTCTCCCGGAGCTACCCAGGTCTGCGATTCGGTACGTGATGGGCCTGGGAGACACCGAGGGGATGCTCGATGCGATTTCTGCTGGTGTCGATCTCTTCGACTGCGTGTTACCGACGCGTCTGGCTCGCCACGGGAAGGCGCTCACTCGCGGGGGCGACGTGTCGATCAAGCGGGCCGAATGGGGCAACGACCGTCGCCCGCTCGCCTCGGACTGCCCCTGTCTCGCTTGCGAGCGCCACTCTCGAGCGTATCTGCGGCACCTCCACCGAACCAAGGAGATCCTGGGGCAACGGCTCCTCACGCTCCACAACCTCACCTACACCTATCGGCTCCTCGCGGACGCCCGGGCTGCCATCGCCGAGGGCGCGTTCGATGCCTGGGCGGAGGAGGTGATCGCCCGCAGGCAGCAGGGGATTGACCGGACCGGCGACTAGCATCGCGCTGTCCCTGGGCCGACCACGACTTCACCGGAGGCATACCCCGTGCTCATTGCAGCCTCGAATTTCATCGTCGCCGCAACGGACCTGATCGTTGCGCAGGAAGCCACAGACGGCGGGAACGCACTCGGATTCCTTCTCCCGCTCGTCATCCTCGGTGGCTTGTTCTACGTGCTCTTGATCCTGCCTCAGCGGCGTCGCCAGAAGAAGATGGAGCAGATGCGATCCGATGTCGGCATCGGTGACGAGATCCGCACCATCGGCGGCATCATCGGGGTCGTCGTGGACGAGGACGAAGACGTCGTGACCCTCGACATCGGCGGCCAGACCATGCGGGTCGTCAAGCGGGCGATCGCCGGCAAGACGGAGACCGAAGAGTCGTGAGCATCCGGAGAGCGTGGATCACGCTGATCCTCACCTGCGCCGTTGCGTGGGGAGGCTTGGCCGCCATGCTCGCAGCAGGATGGGCCCCCAAGCTCGGACTCGACCTCCAGGGTGGTTTCGCTGTCACCCTGGTCGCTCCCGACGGCACGGATCCTGCGACACTCGAAACCGCCGCCGACATCATCCGTCTGCGCATCGAGAACCTCGGAGGAGTGCAGGAACCGGAGGTCGCCGTGGTCGGGGATCGAGCCATCGTGGTCCAGCTTCCCGGTGTCGACGACCGAGAACGCGCCCTCCAAGCCGTCGGAACCACCGGCCAGCTCTCGTTCCGGCCGGTACTCGGGCAGTTCATCGAGTCGCCGGCTCTGACCGACCCGGATGCGACGTTCCCAGACGGTGACACGACGGTCGACCCCATCCTGCAACCGCTCAACGCCGTCGACGCGACGACGGGCCTGTCGATCGAAGACATCATCGAGCAACGTTCGTACCTCCCCGAACGGGAAACGGCGCTCGTGTACGAGGTCGGTGGCGTCACCGTGGTCTTCCAGGACGGCAGCACGGTGGAGTTCCCGACGGGCTCGGACATCGTCAACGCCTCCGCACAGCTCAGCACCGGCTTCGGCGGTGGTTGGGTCGTGGTCCCGGAGTTCACCGACGAAGGCGGGGAGAAGTTCCGGGAAGCCACTGCGTACCTGTCGACCTATCCGATCGGTGACCCGCGCCGGCAGATGGCCATCGTCGTCGATGGTGATGTCTTCTCCGCCCCGTCGATCGCGGCGGAAGTGTCCCCAGGGGAGGGCCTCGACCCCAATGCGGTGGTCATCACCGTTGGCACGGGGTCGGATTCCCAGCAGGAGTCCGAGGACCTCGCTGCGCTCCTCCGCTATGGCGCTCTCCCCACGACGTTCGAGCGTGAGCGCGTCGAAAGCGTGTCGGCATCGCTCGGCGAGGACTCCTTGCGGGCGGGATTGATCGCCGGGCTCGCCGGGCTGGCCCTCGTTGCGGTCTACATGTTCCTCTACTACCGAGCCCTCGGGCTGATCGCCATCGTGGGTCTCAGCGTGTTCGGTTCCTACCTCGTCGGCGCCATCACGCTCCTGGGCGAATTGAACGGCACGACACTCACGCTTGCGGGCGTCACCGGTGTCGTGGTGTCGATCGGTATCACCTCAGACTCGTACATCGTGTACTTCGAACGCATCAAGGAAGAGTTCCGCAACGGGCGATCGGTGCGATCGTCGGTCACGAAGGCATTCGAGTCGGCATTCTCCACGATCCTCAAGGGCGACACCGTCACGCTGCTGGCGGCGGTCTTGCTCTATGCCCTGGCCGTCGGGCAGGTGAAGGGATTCGCATTGACCCTTGGAATCGCCACCGTGGTCGATGTCTTCGTCGCCTACTTCTACACCCGTCCTGCAGGCTTCCTGATGGGACGAGGCCCCCTCGGGGACGGAGGATGGTTCTCCATCCGCGGGGCCATGGGCCGCGGCCAACGGTCCGCCGAACGTGAGCTCGAGGAGGTCTCCTCGTGAGCGTGTTCACTCGCATGTATCGCGGCGAGACGGACTTCGACTTCGTCGGAGCCTCGAGCAAGACGCTCATCGTCTCCGCCGTGCTCGTCGTGCTCTCGATCCTGCTCATGATCGTGCGTCCCTTCAACCTCAGCATCGACTTCACCGGGGGCGTCATCGTCGTCGCTCCCAACGAGTCGCAGGCGACCGTGGAGGTCGTGAGGGCCGATCTGCGAGGCGTCGGGTACGCAGATGCACGCGTGCAGATCACCGGCGAAGGCGACGATCAGTTCGTCCAGGTGCAGACCGAAGCTCTCGATCCAGCCGAGCAGGACCGCCTCGTCGCTGCGGTCGCCGAAGCATCCGGCGCCGATGCCGACGACATCAATGTCTCGGCAGTCGGGCCGACGTTCGGCGCCGAGGTGACCCGACGCGCCATCCAAGCGCTCGTTGTGTTCCTGGTCGTCGTCTCGCTGTTCATCGCGTGGCGCTTCGAGTGGAAGATGGCCCTGGCGGCGCTCGCCGCCCTGTTCCACGACTTGATCATCGCAGGAGGCATCTACGCCGCCATCGGGTTCGAGGTGACGCCGTCGACCATCATCGCCGTGCTGACGATTCTCGGATACTCGCTCTACGACACGGTCGTGGTGTTCGACAAGGTCACCGAGAACGTCAACTACGCCGACAACAAGACCACCTACACCTCGATCATCAATCGATCGATGAACCAGGTCCTGATGCGGTCGGTCAACACGTCACTCACGTCGTTGCTCCCGGTGGGCTCGCTCCTCCTCGTGGGATTCCTCGCCATCGGAGCGGAGACGCTGCGCGAATTCGCGTTGGCACTGTTCATCGGCATCGCCCTCGGCACGTATTCGTCCCTGTTCGTGGCTGCGCCACTCCTCGCGCGCTGGAAGGAGACGGAGCCGGAGTGGGAGCGCCGTCGCCGTCGAGCAGCGAGGGCGGAGTCCGATGACGACGAGCCTGCCGTGGTCGAAGCACCTCCGGCCGATGGCGGCACTGCCCCGGCGGCGGCACCGCGGCCACCCAAGCAAAGGCGGAAGCGCCGGTAAGCTCGGTTGATGGACACCGGAGAAGCCGATCGCACGTCTCCATCCGGATCCACGATGACGACAATGGTGGATCCAGCAGTGCGCGGGCGCACGCCGGAGCAGATGCTCGATGACCTCGTCGACGTGTTCCTCGAAGCCCATCCCGACGGCGATGTCGACGCCATCCGCGATGCCTACGCGGTGGCCGAGGAGCTGCACAGGGGACAGCGCCGTGCGACCGGAGATCCCTACATCGTCCATCCATTGGCCGTTGCCGACATCCTCGCTCGATACGGAATGGACGACGCAACCATCGTCGCCGCCCTCCTCCATGACACCGTCGAGGACACGGAATTCACGCTCGAGGAGGCTGCGGAGCGCTTCGGCGACGAGGTCGCCCTCCTGATCGATGGTGTGACCAAGCTCGATCGGATCAAGTTCTCCTCGCGAGAGCTCGCACAGGCGGCGACCATCCGCAAGATGGCCGTTGCCATGGCGAAGGACATTCGGGTGCTGGTGATCAAGCTCGCCGACCGAACGCACAACATCCGAACCCTGGCACCGCTCCCGGAGGAGAAGCAACGCCGCGTGGCCGAAGAGACCCTCGACGTCTACGCCCCGTTGGCACACCGTCTGGGAATGCAGGAGATCAAGCACGAGATGGAGGAGATCAGCTTCGGTGTGCTCTACCCCGGTCCGAAGGCCGAGATCGAGGAATCGGTGCTGCGACGCTCGCCGGAGCGGGCGAGCGACATCGAGCGGGTCATCGACGAGCTCTCGAAGATGCTTGCAGACGCCGGGATCCATGCCGACATCACCGGCCGTCCGAAGCACCTGTATTCGATCTATCGCAAGATGGTGGCCTCCGGCTTGGCATTCGAGGAGATCCACGACCTGATCGGCATCAGGGTCATCGTCGACGACATGCGCGACTGCTACGCCGTCCTCGGGCTCGTCCACACCATGTGGCCCCCGATCCAGGGCCGCTTCAAGGACTACATCGCAATGCCGAAGTTCAACTTCTACCAGTCGCTGCACACGACCGTGGTGGGTCCGGATGGGAAGCCGCTCGAGGTCCAGATCCGCACCAGCGAGATGCACGAGCGCGCCGAGACCGGGATCGCCGCGCATTGGCGGTACAAGGAGGGTGGTTCGGGTGGTGCCGATGAGCTCCCCGTCGTCCAGTCGATCAAGGACATGCACGACGATGCCGACGATCCGGCCGAGTTCCTCGAGAACCTCAAGCTCGACCTGTACCAGGATGAGGTGTTTGCCCTGACACCCAAGGGCGACGTGAAGACGTTGCCGAAGGGTGCCACGCCCGTGGACTTCGCGTACCGCATCCACACCGACGTGGGTCACCGATGCACGGGAGCCAAGGTCAACGGCAGGCTCGTGCCGCTGTCGACTGAGCTCGAGAGCGGTGACATCGTCGAGATCTTGACGTCGAAGTCCGAGGACGCGCACCCGAGCCGGGACTGGCTCGAATTCGTCAAGTCGTCGCGAGCGACCTCGAAGATCAAGTCGTGGTTCTCCCGGGAACGTCGTGAGAGTGCGCTCACCGAGGGCCGAGATGCCGTGACGGCTGCGATGCGTCGGGACGGCCTACCGGTGAACAGCGTCGACGACGAGCTGCTCCGTGTCGCTGAGGACTTCGGCTTCGAGACGGTCGATCAGCTGTACCAGAGCGTCGGCGAGCATCGGACGAGCCCGAGCACGGTTGCACAACGCGTCGCCAGGCGACTCCGCCCTCACGACACCGCCGAAGCGGTGCGAGCCGAGCGGCTCCCCACGCCGCACAAGCGCCGCTCACGCGTCACCGGGGACGTGGTCGTGGAGGGCCTCGAAGACATGCTCGTGCGGATGGCGAAGTGCTGCGGTCCGGTCCCCGGCGACGACATCGTCGGGTTCGTGACCGTGGGTCGCGGCGTCTCCGTCCATCGAGCCGACTGCGGGAACATCGGATCCCTGAGTGACCGGTCCGAGCGGATGGTGGACGTCGCCTGGGCGGCGGAGCAGACCAGCACCTTCTTCGTGTGGATCCAGGTGGAAGCGCTCGATCGGGCCGGCCTCTTGAAAGACGTGACCACGGTGTTGTCGGACTACGGGGCGAACATCCACGCTTCGTCGTCGGTGACCGGGCGAGACCGCATTGCGCTGCTGCGTTACGAAGTCGAGTTGTCCGACCGTGATTCCCTCGACACCCTCCTCAACGGCCTGCGCACCGTGGATGCGGTGTACGACGCCTACCGGCTCGTCATCTGATCAGACCGATTCCTATCGTCCGGGGATGACCACCCTCATCGACTCCGCCCCCGTGTGGCTGTTCGGCACGAACACCTACGTGGTTGCCCCCGGTCGGGGAGGGCCAGCCGTGGTGATCGATGCCCCGCCGGATGCCGAGGCCATCGGCGGCCTCCTGGCGAAACACGATCTCACGCCGGTTGCCGTGCTCGTGACGCACGGTCACGTCGACCACGTCGGTGGCGTCGATGCGATGGTGACACCGACCGTCACGGCCTATCTCCACCCTGCCGACATCGACATGGCGCGTCATCCCGGCCTGCAGCTGCGCGCCCTGCTCGGCCTCGCGGCGAGCGACGTCGAGGGATTGATGATCACGTCACCGCTCACCCCGCTCGAGGGCGGTTCACGAGTCGATGTCGGTGGGCTCGCCTTCGACGTTCTCTTCACCCCCGGTCACACGCCGGGGCACTGCTGCTTCCTCCTCGAGTCCGAGGGAGTGCTGTTCTCGGGAGATCAGCTGTTCCAGGGGTCGATCGGCCGGACCGACCTGCCCGGCGGCGACTATGACACGCTGATGGCGTCGATGAGGCGCGAGGTCCTGCCCCTGGATCCCGCCACGAGGGTGCTGCCAGGGCACGGTCCCACCACTACGCTTGCCGCCGAGCGTCTCCACAACCCCTTCCTCCAGGAGCTCTTGTGACGACCTTCCGCGCCCCGAAGGGCACCGAAGACATCCTCCCGCCCGATTCCGATTGGTGGCGCCGGGCGTACCGCGTCTTCGACGATCTGTGCGAGCAGTTCGGGTACGGCATGACCCTGTTGCCGCTGTTCGAAGATACGGACGTCTTCGCCCGTGGTGTGGGCGGAGACACCGAGGTCGTCGAGAAGCAGATGTACACCTTCACGGACAAGGGAGGCCGGTCGGTCACCCTTCGTCCCGAGGCCACGGCGTCCATGGTGCGCGCCCTGATCCAGTCCGGAGGCGTCCAGACTCGGTTCAAGGGTGCGTTCTGGGGGCCCATGTTCCGCTACGAGCGACCTCAGAAGGGCCGCAACCGGCAGTTCTATCAGGGGGACATCGAGTACATCGGCACGTCGTCACCCGAGGCCGATGTCGAGGTGATCGAGTTCGGATGGCGATACCTGCAGCGAATGGGGCTCACCGACGTCGAGCTGCGATTGAACTCGATCGGCGACGCCGAGGATCGGGCTGACTATCGACGCGAGATCCAGGCCTTCCTGCATGAGCGATTCGACGCACTCTCTCCCGACGCACAGCGCCGGATCGACTCGAACCCGATGCGCGTGCTCGACTCGAAGGCCGACCGCGACGTCGTTGCCGACGCTCCGGTCCCGGTCGACCACCTCGGTGAGGAAGCCGGAGAGCACTTCGCCGACGTCCGTACCGGCCTCGACAACCTCGACATCCCCTACGTGATCGATGCACGGCTCGTCCGCGGGCTCGACTACTACAACCGGACCGTCTGGGAATACGTGCCGAGGACCTACGACGCCGCACAGAGCAGCGTCGGTGGGGGCGGGCGGTACGACGGCCTGTTCGAGATCCTGGGCGGCAAGCCGACGCCGGGCGTCGGCCTCGCGCTCGGCATCGACCGGATCGGCCTGGCGTTGGGAGCACACGAAGCCACCCCGGCTCTGGACGGGTTCATCATCGCCGCTCGTGACGGGGATCGGTCTGCCGCTCGCAAGCTCACCTCCGAACTCCGGTCGGCCGGGTTGCGGGTCGACATGACGGACCGTCCACGCCCTGTGAAGGCGCAGTTCAAGGAAGCCGACCGCTCGGGCGCAGCCGCAGCCATCGTGGTGGGCGAGGAATGGGATGCCGGCATGGTGAGCGTGAAGCAACTCGAGACCGGAGAGCAGCAAGAAGTGGCAGTGGAGGAGATCGAAGCATGGCTTCGCAGCTGATGAAGACCGACGGAGCGGGAACTCTGCGCGCAGGTGACGTCGGAAGGGACGTCGTCCTCGCAGGCTGGGTCGCGCGCCGCCGAGACCACGGCGGGGTGATCTTCCTCGACCTGCGCGATGCCTCGGGCTTCGCGCAAGTGGTGGTGAACCCGGAGGACGCTCCCGCCTCAGAAGAGGACCTGCGTGGGCTGCGGCTCGAGTACTGCCTTCAGGTCGAGGGTCTCGTGCGGCCCAGACCGGAAGGAACGGTCAACACCGATCTCCCGACGGGTGCCGTCGAGGTCGTAGCGAAGACCCTGACCGTGCTGAGCCCCTCCGATCCGCTTCCGTTCCAGCTGGACGAGCGAGCCGACGTGGAGGAAGCCAAGCGGCTCGAGTACCGGTACCTCGACATGCGCCGCAGCCGGATGGCAGAGAACCTCCGAGCCCGCTCGCAGGCCATCAAGGCGATGCGTCGGGTCATGGATGACGAGGGCTTCTTGGAAGTCGAGACCCCGACGTTGATCGCATCGACGCCGGAGGGAGCGCGGGACATGCTCGTGCCGTCACGGCTCCGCAAGGGCCAGTTCTACGCCCTGCCCCAGTCGCCGCAGCTGTTCAAGCAGCTCCTGATGATCGGCGGTGTGGAGCGGTACTACCAGATCGCCAAGTGCTACCGAGACGAGGACTTTCGCGCTGACCGGCAGGTGGAGTTCGCGCAGCTCGACTTCGAGGGAGCGTTCTGGGGCCAAGACGACGTGCTCGCAACGCTCGAGCTGATCTCGTCCGCGGTCGTGGAGGAGCTTCGCGGCGAGGCCATCGATCTCCCGATCCGGCGTCTCACGTATCAAGACGCCATGGCTCGATTCGGAACCGACAAGCCGGACCTGCGATTCGGGATGGAGATCACCGACCTCGGATCAGCATTCGCAAGCACCGAGTTCCAGGCATTCGCAGGCGTTCTCGAGGCTGGCGGCTCGATCCGCGGCATCAACGGGGGAGAGCTCGGGCTCGCCCGATCGGGACTGGACGCACTGGTTGCGCGAGCCCAAGAGCTCGGTGCGAAGGGTCTGGTGTGGATGGTCGTCGAAGACGGTGGGACGGTGCGCTCCCCGGTTGCGAAGTTCCTCTCGGACACGGAGCAGGCGGCGGTCGTTGAGAAGTTGGGCGCAGGACCCGGCGACACCCTGCTCATCGTGGCGGACCGGGATCGAACGGTCTCGAAGGTCCTTGGAGAGTTGCGGCTCGAAATCGGACAGCCGGAGGGCAGCGACGATCTGGCGTTTGCCTTCATCGTGGACTTCCCTGTCTTCGAGGTCGGCGAGCACGGCGGCCTCGTCCCCGCGCATCATCCGTTCACGGCACCTGCGGATGTGGACGACCTCGTCGCCCATCCGGAGACGGCGTTGTCCCGCTCCTACGACCTCGTCCTGAACGGATCTGAGCTGGGCTCGGGAAGCGTCAGGATCCACGACCCGGGGACTCAGGCAAAGGTGTTCGAGGTCATGGGGATCTCCGACGAGGACGCTGAGGCACGATTTGGGTGGTTCCTGGAGGCCCTCCGCTACGGGACGCCGCCTCACGCAGGGTTCGCCATCGGGATCGACCGGATGGTGAGCATCCTCCAGGGCGAGCCGAACATCCGCGAGATCATCCCGTTCCCGAAGACCCAGACCGGCGCGGATCCGCTGACGGGATCGCCTTCGAGAGTGACCGAGGATCAACTCTTCGAACTCGGGATCGACGTGCGGCCCGAGGTGCGCAAGGCGTGGGCTGAGGAAGGGGACGACCCCCTCGCATGACCGCCGACGACCTCTTCGCCCACCGTCGCGAGGAGGTCAAACGCGCCGGAGCGCCACTTCCGGCGCGGATGCGGCCGAGGTCGCTCGATGAGGTCGTAGGCCAGCGCCATCTCCTCGACGCGGGCGCGGCGTTTCGATCGATGGTCGAGTCGGGCAGGGTGTCTTCGATGATCCTCTGGGGGCCACCGGGCACCGGCAAGACGACGCTCGCGAACCTCGTTGCCTCAGCAGTCGATGCCACGTTCGAGCGCCTCTCGGCGACCTCGTCAGGCGTCAAGGATGTGCGGGAGGTGCTCGCCAGGGCGGAGCAACGTCTCGGCGAGGACCGAGGACGGACGATCCTGTTCATCGACGAGATCCACCGCTTCAACAAGGCACAGCAGGACGCCCTGCTACCAGGTGTGGAGGACGGGACGGTCGTTCTCATCGGAGCCACCACCGAGAACCCCTTCTTCGAGGTGAACTCGCCGCTCATCTCGAGATCGACGATCTTCCGCACCGAGCCCCTCTCGGAGACGGAGATCGCGGACCTGGTCCAGCGTGCGCTGGACGATCCGATGCGAGGCATCGAGGGATTCACCGTGGAACCCGACGCAATCGAAGGACTTGCCGAACGCGTGGGCGGCGACGCGAGGCTTGCGCTCAACACCCTGGAGACGGCGGTGATCATCTCCGGCGGCCACGGTGCGACGAGCATCACGCTCGACCACGTTCAAGAAGCGCTCCAGCGACGGATCATCCGATACGACCGGGCCGGGGATCGCCACTACGACGTCATCTCGGCCTTCATCAAGTCGCTCCGCGGGTCCGACGTCGACGCTTCGCTCTACTGGCTTCAGACGATGATCGAGGCCGGCGAGGATCCGAAGTTCATCGCACGGCGCATGATCGTCTTTGCGTCCGAGGACATCGGCGTGGCCGACTCGTCGTCGCTCGGCGTGGCTGTGGATGCCTTCCGAGCGCTCGAGGTCGTTGGGCTCCCGGAGGCCAACTACGCCCTCTCGCACGCCACCATCGCGCTCGCGCTTGCACCGAAGTCGAACTCCGTCACCCGTGCGATGGGGAGAGCCACCGACATGGTCCGGAACGGGCCCAGCGGAGAGGTGCCGGCTCACCTGCGGTCGGGTGCGACGGAGGGGGATCGGCGCATGGGTCACGGCATCGACTATCGGTACCCGCACGACGACGGCAGGGGAGTCGTGCCTCAGCAGTACCTGCCGGATGGCCTCGAGGATGCCGTCACGTTCGTTCCGAAGCCCGTCGGTGACGAGCGGGATCTCGCGGAGCGGCTCGCCCGGATCGACGAGATCCTCGGAAAGGGCAAGCGGGACTAAGACTGCCCGCAGCAATACGATCGCGTCATGTTCACTCGGTTGCGCTGGTTCGTGTACGGAGCGGCCGCCACGCTCGGTGTCACCGCCTTCATCATCACCAAGGCTCGAGCGATGCGGGAACGCCTCGACGCGCAGGGCGTGGCTCGCGTCTCTGCGAATGCGGCGGCGGACGGTCTCGAGTTCGTCGGCCGCCGACTGCAGCGCTCAGCGCTCCGTGTCGCCGAAGACGGCGGGGAGCAGGAGGTCGGGTAACCTCGCCCGACACCATGCGCACAAACGACATCCGATCGACCTACGTGGACTTCTTCGCGTCGAAGGACCACGAGCCCATGCCGAGTGCCTCGCTGATCCCGGTGGATCCGGCGCTGTTGCTCAACGTCGCCGGCATGGTGCCGTTCAAGTCGTGGCTGCTGGGTGAGGAGCTCGCGCCGTTTCCACGGGTCGCCACGTCGCAGAAGTGCCTCCGCACCGAGGACATCGACATCCTCGGCACCACGGCTCGGCACCTCTCCTTCTTCGAGATGCTCGGGAACTTCTCCTTCGGCGACTACTTCAAGGAGAAGGCGATCCCCTATGCATGGGAGTTGTCGACGGAG
Organism: Acidimicrobiia bacterium; assembly: GCA_030066265.1. Taxonomy (GTDB): domain Bacteria; phylum Actinomycetota; class Acidimicrobiia; order Spongiisociales; family UBA5794; genus SZUA-442. The sequence goes on from JASJCF010000013.1 coordinate 20,545, forward strand.
CACTTCCATCTCGACCCGGAGCGCATCTGGGTCACAGTGCACGAGACCGACGACGAGGCCGCCGAGATCTGGCTCGATCTCGTGGGGATCGACCCTGGGAAGCTCCAGCGCCGCGACCGGGACAACTTCTGGCAGATGGGTGTCGCCGGTCCAGCCGGGCCGTCGTCCGAGTTGTTCTTCGACAAGGGGCCGCACTACGGGCCCGACGGGGGGCCGATCGTCGACGAGGAGCGGTTCATGGAGTACTGGAACCTCGTGTTCATGCAGTACGTCCAGGACGAGCCGTACCACGTGGTCGGTGACCTGCCGATGAAGTCGATCGACACCGGGATGGGTCTCGAGCGAATGGCGACCGTCCTCCAAGGGGTGGATACGATCTTCGAGACCGACACCCTCCGGGCCATCCTCTCCACAGCTGAGAACGAGACCGGGACCAGCTACGGCGACGACGCCCGATCCGACGTCAGCCTGCGCATCCTTGCCGATCATGCGCGGTCGATCACCTTTCTCATCTCCGATGGCGTCGTGCCGTCGAATCAGGGACGCGGGTACGTGTTGCGCAGACTGTTGCGCCGTGCGGTCCGACACGGTCACATGCTCGGCGCCCAAGGCGAGATCGTCGAGCCGCTCATCGATGTGACCGTGGCCGAGATGGGAGACGCGTACCCCGAGATCGTCGTCAGGCATCAGTTCATCCGGGATCTCGCCGCACGGGAAGAGGACCAATTCCTCCGCACCCTCGCCACCGGGGAGCAGCTCCTCGAGCAAGCGATCGACGAGCTCGCGGACGGCGAGCCGATCTCTGGACCGACTGCGTTCAAGCTCCATGACACCTACGGATTCCCGATCGAGCTCACGGAGGAGATCGCCACCGAACGAGGCCTCGATGTCGATCTGGACGGATTCGACGCCGAGATGGATGAGCAGAAGCGCCGTGCACGTGCCGACTTCGTGGGCGAGGGCTCCGGCGAGATCTACGACGCGTATCGTTCGATCCTCAGCGGTGTCGACCAGTCCGAGTTCATCGGCTACGACGC
>JASJCF010000100.1 GCA_030066265.1 Acidimicrobiia bacterium
CTTCGACATCATCGAGGAGCTCATCACCGAGCTCGAGAACGCACGGGCCGTTCCCCTCTCCAACAACGTCATGGTGAGCCAGGATGAGATGCTCGACCGTCTCCACGAGGCCGCAGAGTCTCTCCCTGAGGAACTGCGGGCCGCCAGGTGGATGGTGCGTGAGCGTGAGGCATACATCGCCAAGACGAACGAGCGTGCCCAGGAGCTCGTGAGCCAGGCCAAGGCCGAGTCGGAGCGACTCGTGTCCGAGAACTACATCGTTCAGGAGGCTGTCGAGGAGGCGAACACCCTCATTCGCAACGCCGAGAACGAGGCTCGCCGGATCCGTCTCGAGGCAGAGGACTATGCGGAGCGCCATCTCGCCGAGGCCGAGACCGTGCTCGGTGAGCTGTATCGGTACGTCACCGAGGCGCGAGCCGAGCTCCACACGGCCCTTCCACCGTCTCCGGAGCCTCCTGGCACCTGATTCCGGCGCTGTTGGCGATTCGGGTCTCTACCGTTGGCCCATGTCCCGTAGTCCGTTCGTCCTCAATGTCGCAGACCTGCTCGGTCGAGACGCTCCCACGCGGCAGGAAGTGATCGAAGCGCCCGTCGACTGGGGGATCGAACTGAGCACGTTGACGCCCGATCCACCGCTCCTGGCTCAGCTTCAGCTCCATCCGGTCTCCGGCGGGATCGCCGTCACGGGGACCGTCGAGTTCACGACGGAGGATTCGTGCTATCGATGCTTGGCACCGACGACGACCGAGCGATCCGCAACGATCGGGGCGCTCTTCGACCGCACCGAGGACGATGAGAGCTATCCCCTCGATGGGCACGAGATCGATCTCGAGCAGATGCTCCGGGACGAGGTGCTGCTGTCGCTTCCGCTGTCGCCGTCGTGCGGGGACGACTGTCCGGGGGTTGTGAGTAGCGCACAAAACGACTTGAATACGGGCGCCTCGGGTGACGAGGACGACGTTCGCTCGCCCTTCGCCGTCCTCAAGGACCTTCTCGAACCCGAGAGCTGAGCAGAAGAGGTTTCCCCATGGCAGTCCCGAAGAAGAAGATGTCGCGGTCGAGGACCCGCAGGCGAAAGGCACAGTGGAAGGTCGCCAGGCCGACCCTCGCCCGGTGCCCGCAGTGCAACGCCCCTCATGTGCCCCACCGGGTCTGCAAGGAGTGCGGGACCTACAACGGCCGCGAAGTGACGGACATCTCCTGAGTCCGTCGTAATGTCGCGCATCGCCGTCGACGCCATGGGGGGCGACAACGCTCCCGATGAGGTCGTCGAAGGGGCTCTCCTCGCCGCCGCCGACGGCGTCGATGTGATCCTCGTTGGCGATGCTGCCAGGATCGAGCAACACCTCGGTGACCGCGGCGGTGCGGTGGAGGTGGTGCACGCGAGCGAGGTCATCGGCTTCCACGACGACCCCACCCGCGCGGTTCGCGACAAGAAGGACGCCTCGGTCGCCGTAGCCGCACGAATGGTGTCCAACGGTGACGCCGAAGCGCTCGTGTCGGCAGGGTCCACCGGAGCGGCGATGGCCTCTGCGACCTTCCTGATCGGGCGGCTCAAAGGTGTCGACCGGCCCGGGATCGCAAGCATCTACCCGACGGGCCAGATCGTGATGGACGTCGGCGCAAATCTCGTCTGCAAACCCGAGCATCTCCTCCAGTTCGCCGTCATGGGCTCGGCCCTGTCCCAGGTGTACAGCCACGTCGACGACCCCAAGGTCGGCCTGCTGAACATCGGGGAGGAACCGACCAAGGGAAGAGATCTCGAGCGCGAGACATTCGACCTGCTGGCTGACTCGCGAGCCATCACCTTCATCGGGAACGTCGAGGGTCGGGATCTCGCCTCGCGCGAAGCCGACGTCATCGTGACCGATGGGTTCACGGGGAACGTCCTGCTCAAGACGTCGGAGGGTTCGGGGAGAGCGATCCAAGCGATGATCTTCGAGGCCGTGGCAGAGCCTCACTACCAGGAGCACGTGGCGGCGCTGATGCCGGCCTTCCTCCAGCTCCGGGAGCGGCTCAGCCCCGAAACGGTCGGGGGTGCACATCTCGCAGGCACGAAGGGGGTCGTCGTGGTGGCTCATGGATCGTCCTCGAGGATCGCCATCCGCAATGCGATCGAGCTCGCAGCAGAAGGTGCTGAGAACGGACTGGTCGACAGAATCGCCACCGGCATCGCCGAAGCGGTGCACTGAGATGGTGGGCGATGCGCTGGGCTCGGTGGAGCAGGCGATCGGCTACACCTTCACCGACCGATCGTTGCTGGTGAACGCACTCACCCATTCCTCGTTCGCCGCTGAGCAACCCGCAGCGGAGTCGTACGAGCGCCTCGAGTTCCTCGGTGACGCCGTGCTGGAGCTCGTGACCACCGAGATGATCTTCGTGGCCATGCCCGATGGCGCCGAAGGCTCGATGACGAAGATCCGGGCGTCGCTCGTCGACGAATCCACGCTCGCAGACATCGCGCGCCGCTGGCAGCTGCCGGATGTCATCAGGCTCGGAGTGGGGGAGGAGCGATCGGGCGGGCGAGATCGGTCGAGCATCCTCGGCGACGCCGTCGAAGCCGTGATCGCCGCCATCTATCTCGACGGGGGATTCGAGAGCGCAGAGGCGGTCGTCGGTTCGGCCTGGGCTCCGCTGCTCGACGATCGAATGGCGGCTGCCGACGTGCGGGATCCGCGTTCGGCGCTTCAGGAGTTCCTCGCCAAGCAAGGGCGGAAGGTCACCTTCGAGTTCGAACAGAGCGGACCAGATCATGCCATCGAGTTCGTCGCAACGGCCGTGGTCGACGGCACCACGGTGGGGGAAGGGACCGGCTCGTCGAAGAAGGCGGCTGCGATCGAGGCGGCCCGTGACGCACTCGACAGTGGCGCACTCCGTTCGTGATCCTGTGAAGGAGTGCCGTGGGCGGTGAAGCGGCCGCGCTGGGCATCGACCTCGCCTGGTCAGACAGGAACCCGAGCGGCGTGTGTGCGCTGAGCCGCGATGGTCAGGTGCTCGGTGAGGGCATCCTCCGCACCGATGACGAGCTTCTGCAGTGGGTCCGCGACCACGCCGCTCGATCGGCCGCCATCGCCATCGACGCTCCACTGCTCGTACCGAACGAGACGGGGAAACGCCCGTGCGAGACGGCGGTTGCCCAGGCGTATGGGTCACGGCACGCCGGTCCCCACCCATCCAATCGGACCCTGATGACTCGCGTCACCGGTCGGATCCGCGGCGAAGAGCTCGTGCGGGTATTGGAGTCGCACGGGTTCGCTGATCCATGGTCAGAGAGCGACCGGACCGTGCTCGAGGTCTTCCCGCATCCTTCACTCATCGAGATGTTCGATCTCGACGAGCGACTCGCCTACAAGAAGGGCAGCGTCGCCGACCGCAGAGCCGGCCTTCGTGATCTCGATCGACTCCTGGGCACGCTCGGTGACGCCGACCCTCCGGCGCACTTCACCCCGGTGAACATCAGTGACGACGTGCGTGGCAAGGCGCTCAAGAACACCGAGGATCTGCTCGATGCGAGAGTCTGCGCCTGGGTTGCGCTTCGCTGGCACCGGCACGGCCCCGATGGGATGCGCATCTTCGGTGACGCCGGGACAGGCCACATCGCGATTCCGCAATAGGCATCCCCTGGCTCCTGCGTAGCGCCTGCTGGCTGTGGGGCGGTGGGAGGGCGTCCGAATCTCCGGACAAGCCTCGGCTCAGATGTCGATCGTCGCACCGACGAATTCAACGCTGAACGCCTCACACCACACGAGCGCCGTGTACGCCCCGGGCGCCAGCTCGGTGCCTGCCGGCAGCTCGTAGTTCTGGTCGCCGATGTTGCCCTTGAGCGCACCGAGATGGATGGAGCCGTCGGCGAGGGATATCTGGTCGGCACCGGGCACGAGGTAGACCTCCAGGTCGGGGCCGTTCTCGATGTCGAAGTTCTCGAATCGAAGGACCAGCGAGCCATCAGGGTTCTCGAAGATGCCCGCATCGCCGGTGCCGTCGTGTCCCGCGAGGCCGACGAACTGGCCCGCCCCGAGCAGCACCGGGCCTGCGGGCGCAGCGGGCGGCGGGGGCTCCTCGTCGGCCGGGGAATCATTCGCCGTCGGGGTCTCGGCTGCCGGTGAAGTCTGTTCCGTTGTGGAGTCTCCGGGCTCCGTCTCGGCGGAGGCGCCAGAGGCCGGGGTGGTCTCGTCAGAGGGAAGCTGCTGTGAGATCGATGCCGAGAAGTCATCATCCACCACGTCGTCGACGAAATAGGGCGAGATGAGCCACCAATTGACGATCGCGAACGGCACCACCAGCACCACCACCCTCACGACCGGGGGCACGCGGAATCGGAGCATGACGATGTAGGCAATCGCAGCGAGGGCCGTTCCTCCGAACGTGAACAGGAGCGTCCGCGCGTTCTCGAACGGTGCCTCGAGGATGTCTGGCTCGATGAGAACCAGCACCAGCATCCCCACGGCGATCACCGCTGCGACGATGATCTCGAGAGGGGTGATGCGGCTGATCAGTTGGCGCACCGAGGTGACGGCTGCAGCGCTGTCGTCTCGGGTGGGGGGAGGAGTTGATGTCTTGGTCATGGAGGGAGCAACCGCCCGACCGGGCGATCTAGTCCCCAGCAGTCATTACCAAACGCGAAACGGTCGATGTCCGTCCGGTGGACTGCCCACGCGCGGTCGTCGTATCGTCGCGACCGGAATCCCCGAGTGTCGAGTTGGTGATCGTGACAGGACGGTCCGTCGATGACAAGGTGCATCGCAAGCGCACGCCAGGGGAGCGGCCCTGATGCCGGTCCAGGTGCGATGCTCGGCGTGTCGTCGTGTGCTGATCGTCGTATGGTCGCTCGGCGACATCGACCTCAAGGGCGACGTGTCTGGCCAATACGAGCCGGGAATCTCCATCGACCGGATCCCGCACGCTCACTCGTCGGTGGCTCGTCCGATCCTGCGATGCCCCGACCACGGTTGGCGAGGCCCCGTCGACCTCATCGAGATCAACGCCCTCATCGGTAGGGGAGCAGCTCCGAGAGACTGGCCCGCTGAGGCCTGCGTTGAGCCGTAGGCAGCGCAGAAGGCCGGTGCAGGAGCGTCATCCACCGGGTGGGTGCGCCGAAGCCCAACGACCAGGAGCGACCAGTCGGCTCATCTGACGATGTGGACCTCGCGGTCGGTGCCCTACGAACTCTCGCTTCTCTCACCATCGTCACGCTCGACGACGACTCAGACGTTGAATCGGAACAGGATGACATCGCCCTCAGCGACGATGTAGTCCTTGCCTTCGATTCGCCACTTGCCGGCGTCCTTGGCCCCGGCTTCGCCGCCGAACTCGACGAAGTCGTCGTAGGCGATGACCTCGGCCTTGATGAAGCCCCGCTCGAAGTCGGTGTGGATGCCACCGGCCGCCTGTGGCGCCGTGGCGCCCCGCTTGATGGTCCAGGCCCGAACCTGCTTGTCGCCAGACGTGAAGAACGTCAGTAGACCGAGCAGGTCGTACGCAGCGTGGATCACCTTGTCGAGTCCTGGTTCATCGAGCCCGTACTCGCCGAGCATCTCGAGGCGGTCGTCGTCGTCGAGCGCTGCGAGCTCCGCCTCGAGAGCTCCGCAGATCACCACGAACTCCGCACCTTCGCTTGCGGCGAGGTCGCGGACCTGGTCGACGACCGGATTCTCCGTGAGCCCGTCCTCGTTCACATTCGCGATGTACATCTTCGGCTTCGCCGTGAGCAGGAAGAGGTCGCGGACGATGAGTCTGTCTGCGTCGCTGAAGGTGAGCGTTCGGACAGGCTTGCCGTCCGCCAGATGGTCGTGGAGACGTTCGAGGACCGCCATCGCGGCACCGGCGCCCTTGTCACCGGACTTCGCCTTCTTGGATTGGCGTTCCATCGATCGTGTGACCGTGTCGAGATCGGCCAGTGCCAGCTCGGTGCTGATGGTCATTGCGTCTGCGATCGGGTCGACCCGTCCATCCACGTGGACGACGTTGTCGTCCTCGAAACACCGCACGACGTGAGCGATGGCATCGGTTTCCCGAATGTGGCTGAGGAACTGGTTTCCGAGCCCCTCACCCTTGCTGGCACCCGACACGAGGCCGGCGATGTCCACGAACTCCACGACCGTCGGCACGATCGCCTTCGGCTGGACGATGTCGGCGATGGCATACAGCCTCGGATCGGGAACCTCGGCGATGCCGACGTTCGGTTCGATCGTGGTGAACGGGTAGTTCTCCGCGGCGATCTCCCCGCCCGTGAGGGCGTTGAACAGCGTCGACTTGCCCACGTTGGGCAGCCCCACGATTCCGCATGTGATGCCCATGGATCCGGACTCCTGACACGAAGAAGCCGGGCCGATCGGCCCCGGCGCCGGGATGATACGGACGGCGATGATCAAGGCACCTCCCCGCCGGCGAGCGAGGGATGCGCACGGCGTCCAACAATCGGTTCGGACCGGTACCTTCCGTGGTGATGATCCGACGACTCATCACGGTGGTGGCCATGGCGATCGTCGTTGCCTCGTGCGGTGGCGACGAGCCGGTGTCAGCCCCGTTCGAGGTCGACCCGCTGGCGGCGCAACCCATCTCCCAGACGTCGGCGCTGGGCGCTTCCGTCGCCGAGATCACCCTGCCCGACGTGGCGAACGCCGGGCAACCATTCGCCATGCGCGCCGATCCGGGGGAGGTGCTGGTCGTCTACTTCGGATTCACAGCCTGTCCCGACATCTGCCCGACGACCCTCGCCGATCTCCGAGATGCCCTGTCCGCAATGGGCGAGGATGCGGCGCGCATCGATGTGGCGATGGTCACGATCGACCCCGAGCGCGACACCGATGTCACCATCGAGGCCTATCTGCGGTCCTTCGTACCCGATGGCATCCCGCTGCGAACGAACGACTCCGGAGAGCTGGACGTCGTTGCGGACGCGTTCGGCGCCGACTTCGACGTCATCAAGTCTGCCGACGGCGCCGTCGAGGTGTATCACACGGCCTACCTGTACGCCATCGACGACGAGGGCGTCATCGAGGTGATCTGGCCGTTTGGCGCCGAACCCGAGGTCATCGCCGCCGACCTCACGCAACTCCTCGAACAGGCCTGAATCTCGAGTCACCCATCCGGCCGCCCGCCGAGGTCAGGCTCGGATCAGGCAGCCGAAGGAACCACAGTCGTGTAATTCCCTCTGGTAGTCTCGTGGACCGTGAAACTGAAGCATCTGACGCTACGCGGCTTCAAGTCCTTCGCCGATCGCACCCAGCTCGACTTCTCGACCGGGGTGAACGTCGTCGTCGGTCCCAATGGCACCGGCAAGTCGAACATCCTCGATGCGATCGCCTGGGTCTTGGGAACGCAGGCGACGAAGTCCCTCCGGACCGAGAAGATGGAGGACGTCGTCTTCGCAGGCACTGAGACGCGTCCGCCGCTGTCCCGCGCCGAGGTCCAGCTCACGTTCGCGAACCACGACGAGTTGATGCCGCTGTCATTGCCCGAGATCACCGTCACCCGTCGGTTGTTCCGTGACGGCACCTCCGAATACGAGCTGAACGGAGCCCCGTGTCGGTTGCTCGACATCCAGGAGCTGCTGTCGGACGGAGGAATCGGAAGGAATCAGCACGTCTTGGTCGGCCAGGGTCAGGTCGGTAACGTCCTGAACGCGCGACCGGAGGACCACCGGGCGGTCATCGAAGAGGCCGCAGGGGTCACGAAGCATCGCAACCGACGGGAGCGAGCTGTTCGACGCCTCGAGCGAACCGACCACGATGTCGAGCGTCTCACGGACATCCTCACGCAACAGCGCAAGACGCTGCGACCGCTCAAACGTCAGGCCAACGCTGCTGCGAGATATGACTCGGTGAAGGCAGAGGCCCGCGCACTGCGGCTCTATCTCGGTGGGGAGGAGTTGCGCTCCATTCGCAGCCGGCTCGGCACTGCGGCCGTCGAGCGGGAGGCAGCGCTCGAGACGCGCGACGAGGCCGATGCCGGTCTCACCCATCTCCGGGACGAGCTCGCACGGCTGCGTCGGGAAGCGGGGGACGTGGGAACCGCCCTCACTCGGGACACCTCGGCTGCAGCGCAGCTCGAGACGATTCGCGAGCGCCTCCATCGCATCGCAACCGTTGCTCGGGAACGTCGGCGCTCCCTCGAACGAAGGGTCGAAGGTGCCGATACCCGGCGCGACGACCTCAGCGAGGAACGCAACGAGCTGGTCGCCGCCATCGACGAATCCACCGCCGCCGATCTGGCAGCCGCCGACGAGGCCGATCTGCGCGAGACCGCGCTCCGGGTCCTCGAGGATGAGGAGCGTTCGCTTGCGGAGCAGATCCAGCTCCCTGCGGAGAGTGTCGTGGCGAATCTCCGTGGCGATCTGCGATCGCTCGAAACCGCGGATCAACGCGATCGCGCCGAACGGACTCAGTTGAGTCGCCGCTTGCAGGTCGTCACGGACCGGATCGAGGAGGAAGGCGTCGAGATCGAGCGCCTGAACGAACTCGTGACGGACACCGACGCCAAGACTCGGGACCTCCAGCAGGCCTACGACGACGCCACCGAGCGCCGTGAGCACGAACAGGGCACGTGGGAGGGGCACACCGCCGACGTGGCGAACCTCAAGGTCGAACACGCACGCCTCAAGGCCACAGCCGAGGCACTGCAAACCGCCCTCGACGGCGTTCTCGACGCCGAGGCGAGGGACATCGTGACCGGTCTGCCGAAGGTTCGGGGCCACCTCACGCGTGTCCTCGATGTCCCGGCCGAGCACGCCCACGCCGTCGATGCCGCTCTCGGGGTCTGGCGGAGCGCTTTCGTCGCCGCCGACGACAGCTCGGTCCCACAGATCGTCTCGGCCGTCAAGGCCGCGGGCACGGGGGGCGTAGCAGTAGCAAGGCCGGGGGGGAATGAGACCACGGACGCCGCCACCATCGCCGACCGCTACGGCGTCGAGTTGCTCAAGGATCTGATGGGACCGAACG
>JASJCF010000101.1 GCA_030066265.1 Acidimicrobiia bacterium
ACGATCGCCAGGCGCGACGGGGCCTCGCTCGGAGGGGGCTTCTCGACGACGCTGGTGACGCCGATGGACCCGTCGGCTGCGCCCTCGCCTCCTCCGTCCGGTCGGACGATGCCGTAGCGATCGGTGTCCTCCGGCTCGACCTCGTCCACCAGGATGACCGACCCGCCGTGTCGATCTCGCACCGCGATCATCTCGGCGAGGCTGGGCGGGTCGCCGAGGATGAGCTCATCGGGGAGGAGTACTGCAAACGGCTCGTCACCGACGATCTCGCGTGCACACCACACGGCATGGCCGAGACCGAGAGGTTCGATTTGGCGCACGAAAGCGACCTGCCCGTCGCTGGGCCGCAGTTCCTCGAGCGAAGCCAGCAGCTGGTGCTTCCCACGCTCGCGAAGCGTGGTCTCGAGCTCGAGGTTGAGATCGAAGTAGTCGACGATGGCGTCCTGGCCCCGGCCCGTGACGAACACGATCGACTCGATCCCAGCCGCAAAGGCCTCGTCGACGGCGTACTGGACCAGCGGCCGATCCAGAATCGGCAGCAGGACCTTCGGTGTGGCCTTGCTCGCCGGGAGGAACCTCGTTCCGAGGCCGGCAACCGGCAGGACCGCCGTGCGCACCCGCGTCATGATGCCCCCGAAGAGGTGGCGACTCGATCGGCGTGGCCCTTCGCTCTGACGTTGTAGAAGGCGTCTTCAACGGTGCCGTTCTCGTCGATCAGGAACGTGGAGCGGATGATCCCCCGGTAGACCTTGCCGTAGTTCTTCTTCTCGCCGTACGCGCCGTACGCCTCGGCAATGGTGTGGGTGGGATCCGAAACAAGGTCGAACGGGAGCCCATGTTCGCTCTTGAATGCGGCCAACCGATCGGGATCGTCAGGTGAGATGCCCAGGATCTCATAGCCCCGTGCCTGGAAGTCGTCGTACCGGTCCCGGAAGTCGCACGATTCCGTCGTGCATCCCGGCGTGAATGCCCTGGGGTAGAAGTACACGACGAGCTTGCGACCTCGGAAGTCGTCGAGCGTTCGTTCAGTTCCGGCTTGATCCGTTCCCGCGAACGGTGGTGCCGGATCCCCCGTTGCCAGCCTCATGCTCTCCGCCATGGGCGGCAGGCTACCCGGTCAGCGTTCCTCGGCTCGCAGGCGCAGCTGGCCGCATGCTGCGTCGATGTCCTTCCCGCGTGTGTCGCGAATGGTGACGTTGGCCCCTTTGCTGCGCAGCATGCCCACGAATCGCTGCATCGCATCTCGTGTGGGCGGCGCATCATCGGACATGGGGGTGGGGTTGACGGCGATCACATTCACGTGCGCATGGATGTCCCTGGCGATCCTGGCGAGCCCGATCGCCTCGTCGTCGCTGTCGTTCTCTCCTGCGATCAAGGTCCATTCGAGTGAGACGCGCCGACCCTTGACGCGGTAGTACTCGCCCGCTGCGGCCACCACGTCGTCGATCGGATACCGATCGTTGATCGGGACGATGCGGGATCGCTCGGCGGGGATGGTCGAGTGCAGGCTCACGGCGAGGTTCAGGGGCCACGGTTCGAGGAGCATGCGCCTCATTCCGGGCACGAGGCCAACGGTGGAGATGGTGATCGCACGAGCGGACAGCTGCATGTGCTCGATCATCCGCCGTACCGCCTCCATCGTGCGGTCGTAGTTCGCCAGGGGCTCCCCCATGCCCATGAAGACGACGTTGGTCACCCGAGACGGGCTGTTGGGCAGGGGCTGCTCGCGCAGGTGTGCGTTTGCATACGCCACTTGCGCGACGATCTCGCCGGCCTCGAGGTGTCGGTCGAATCCGAACTGGCCGGTCGCACAGAAGGTGCAACCCATGGCGCATCCGACCTGGGACGAGATGCACAGGGTGGTACGGCTCGGGTAGCCCATGAGCACCGTCTCCACGGGGGATCCGTCTCCGCAGCGGAACAGCCACTTCACCGTCCTTCCGCCGTCGGCCGTCTGCTCGAGATCGAGCGTGAAGGGCCAATGCATCGGCTCGAGGTCTCGACGAAGGCCGTCGGGCAGGTTCGTCATGTCGGTCGTCGACAACACGGGGTGCTCGTACAGCCACTCGTGGAGCTGCGTTGATCGATAGCGAGGTTCTTCGGCGAGGACGTCGCTCAGTCGATCGGGATCAGTGAGGTAGAGCATCGGGCGGTGCGATCGCACGAGGTGACGATTGCCGAGGGAACCCGCTGGGACAGATCAGACGAGGGATGCGGCTTCCTCGACCCATCTCGCCACCGACTTGGGTGAACTCCCGACCGACTCGGCGAGCGTGTCGGGATCCGCAGAGGCGAGCTGTTCGATGGATGTGATCCCGGCGTCGCCGAGCTTGTCGGCGGTGACACGGCCGATGCCCTTGATGACGGTGAGATCGTCTGCGGGGGCATCCCCGGATACGTCACCATCCGACGCAGGCTCTCGGAAGGCGGGTGGGTCCTCGGGATGAACCTCCGGCGCCGGCAGCAGCTGATCTCGAAGAGCCCACACGGCTGCGCCGAGACCGACGACCACGCCGGCGATGCGGATCAGGTTCTTTGCAGTTTGGTTCATCTCGTCGATGTTATCCGGGCGCCGGTCGGATCCTGCGGAACGGGCGCTATTCCGTGCACGCCCCGAAGTACGGGTTCACGGTCCACGGCCGATGCCACGGGCTCGAACCCTTGGCGATGAGCCATGCAGCGGCGATGTTCGCCTCAGCGTTGTACGGGGTGGCATAGAGGCCGTTCGAGTCCTTGAAGCCGGCAGCGGCGGCTCGCCCCTTCCAATACTTGCTGAGGTGCTGGAAGAGCCCCTCGGCTCCGGTGCGGCTGTTGTACGCACGGGGATCGCCCTCGCTCTCGACCTGGATCAGGTTGAGCGCGCAGTCGACGAGGTCCGCAGGCCAGTACTTGGCGACGAGGGGCCGCCACGCCTCGACGTTGCGACGTCCACCGGCATCGGCAGGCCACAGCGGAGACCACTTCGGATCTGACGATGAGCCGGATGTGGTCGTGGTCGTGCTGGGAGCCTTGGTGGTCGTCGTCGTGGCGGCCGGCGGTTCGTAGTACACCACGATTCGCTCGGTCGTCTCGTTGCCGGCTCCGTCCCTCGCCGTGAACTGCGCCCCGTTGGCGCCGGGGGCCATCACGAGCCTGAGCGACCAGCGGCCATCCCCATCGACGTCGGCGGCGTATGGGCCTGACGAGACGGAGGCTCCGCGCTCGGTCGTTCCACTGAACGTGACGACACGGTCGTCGACGGTGTCGCCGTCGTCATGGGAGCTGATCACCAGGCTCGGGGGATCCGTGTCGCGGGGCTCCGTCGTGGTCGGTGCGGTGGTGGTGCTCTCCGGCTCCGAGGAGCTGGTGGTGTCAGCTGCGGCTGACTCCACGACCACGACGTCATCGGTGGTCGTCGTGCTCGAGGAGGTCGACGATGACGACGTGGAGCTCGACGTGGAACTTGGTGCCGTGCTGGCGGTGGTCGTAGCCGTGCGGCTTTCGGCGTCCGAAACCCGCAGGGCCAGGACGGCCGATGCGACCCGAGCCGAGGCCTCGACGGTCGCAGTGGGCTCGGGCTCCTCGACGGGCTCGGGTGCGGCCTCCTCCGACGACGGGGAGAACGCGGCGAATCCGATCACTGCCACGAGGGCGATGATGAGCAATCCGGCATAGGCGAGGGGGACTCGGGGTCTCACCCAGCTCCGCCATGTTTGCTTGTGACCGACATACGGAACCCCAATCAGGGTGGGGGTATCGACGCGGATTGACCTGCCAGCGCGGCGGTCCGCGTTCTTCGCGACCATCAGGCTATCGGCGCCCCCCTGCTAGAGCAACCCGATTCCTGGAAGATGATGGAAGCGCCGAGGTGCCTCGGGGCCTCCACCCTCATGCCGTGCCGTCGACCTCTCGCCACCGACCGAGTCTGAGTCGACGCAGCGCTCTCAGCTCCCGTTGCTGAGGGCGGCGCTCGTCGATACGCGGGGGTCCGCCGATCCCTTGCGATCACCGTCGACGTCGATCACGGAGACGGGGCCCCATCCAGGTGTGGGTCCGTCGACCACCGTCACCGAATGGCCGCGCCGGGCGAGTCCCTCGATCGTCGTGGATGCGGCGGCTGCCTCGATTCGCACGGCGGAGTCCGTGCCGGGAGCGGGTTGGACCATGAACCACCGGGGAGCTGACTGGGCGTCGTCGGTGCAGTAGCCGGCGTGCAAGTGCGCTGCGGCCAGCTGGGCGAGATACTGAGGTTGCTGGTCGCCACCCCTCGTCCCGAGCAGCATCGAGAGCGAGCCGTTCGACGTCCACAGCGTGGGGGAGAGCGTGTGGAGCGGTCGCTTCCCGGGCGCATACTCGTTGGGGTGCCCTGGGATCAGATTGAACCCCGCTCCGCGGTTGTGCAGCCAGACTCCCGATGCGCCTGCGGAGCGGCACGATCCGATCCCGGTGAAGTTCGATTGGATGAGTGAGATCCCGTTGCCGCTGCCATCGAGCACCGTCATGTAGGCGGTGCCGCCGATGGATACGCCAGGCATGGGCCACCTGGTCGCTTCGTGACGATTGACGCGAGCGGCACGAGCTGTGAGCCGATCCTCATCGAGCAGCTCGGAGGCGCTGTACCTCGCCGTCTCGGGATCCGAGACCGTGTCCTGGCGTTCCCACGCCATTGCTCGGTATGCCTCAATGAGCAGATGTTGGTAGTCGGGATCATTGGGGTCGTCCGGTGGCTCGAGCAACTCGAAGATCCGCAGCGTCGCCAACGTCAGGTATCCCTGGGAGTTGAGGGGAATGGTCCAGGCGCGGCGGCCGAAGGTGTTCGCACCGACAGGCTCGATCCAATCGGCCTGCGACCGGTCGAGATCCTCGTGTGTCACCGAGCCCAAGGAGGCGTCCACGATGCCGTCGGCGACCTTCCCGCTGAAGAACCCGTATCGGCCCGATTCCGCCACCGCGCCCAGCACGTCGGCCAGCCATGGCCTGGTGAGGCGCGTTCCCGGTGCAGGTGGAAGCCCATCGGGATAGAGCTCGGGCGCCGATGGCTCATGCCGGAGCATCTCGTAGCCGCGCATGAGGCTCTCGGCCAGCTCGATGGAGACCTCGAAGCCGTCCCGTGCGATGCCGATTGCCGGTTCGAGGAGTCGAGCGAGGGGCAGGGAGCCGAACCGGTCCGCCAGGGCGATCCAGCCATCCACACAGCCAGGCACCGTGATGGACCACGCAGAACGATGCGGGATCTCACCGAAGCCGTCGTTGCGCAGGTCGTCCGCCGTGACACCGGATCCGGCACGACCCGATGCGTTCAACGCCGTCGGTGACGTGTCGCCTGGTCGATGGATGAGCGCAAAGAGATCACCGCCGGGTCCACAGGTGTCAGGCGCCACCACGCTCAGGACCGCATTGAGCCCGATGGCCGCGTCCACGGCGTTTCCGCCTTCCTCGATGATGTCGAGAGCCACACGGCTGGCGAGATGATGCGGCGAAACGGCGATGGCGGTGCCCGGCCCGGTTGCGCCGGTCGAGAGCTCTGCCTGAGGGGCTCGGCTCATTCCGGCAGGTTCGCCATGCGTCGGTTCAGCCCGTCGAGGATGGCCTTGACTCCGGCGTCATCGACGTTGCCGTTCGAGAGTGCGGAGCCGACGTGGAGCTCTTCGCCGCCGCCCTTGGCCGCGATGATCACCACCGCCACGACGACGTTGTGGATGCCGACGGTCGACATCGTGATGGCGTCGAGTGCGATCGGCGGCATCGTGGGGAACGTGCGCTCGATGGCGTCGATGGTCGCTTCGCCCACGAGCCGTAGCCGTGCCGAGGTCACCGCGGGTCCCGTCGCCGTTCCCACGTGCTCCTCGTCGGCATGCCGGAGGGTGACCTCCAAAGTGGTGCGTGAGCCGTTCGGGCTCTCGGCGATTCTGGTCAGGGCGGCGCGAGCAGCTGCGGCGATATCCAGATCACGAGGGCTGATCTGGACGACCGAGATGACTCTCCGATCGATGGACAGGCCGAAGCGCGCCATGGAGAGGCTCTGGACGTCGCGAACCACTTGCTTGGCGGGCTTCTCGGCAGCGGCGATCACGTGGACCTCGGTGATGCGGTCGCCCTGGTTCACGACGCGGGCGGCGTCGACCGACTCGAGTCTCGTCAGACCTTCTTCGAGCTCTCGGAAGTTGACTGGCATGTCGGCGAGCGTAGCCGATCAACCACGCCGAGCGACTGCCATTCGGGGTGGATGATGCGGTCGACTCATGTGCCAGGTTTTTCCTTGCACCGTGGGTGTTTCGACGATATCGTGGGACGGCCGTCGTCCCTGACGACGGTAGACCTTGGGCGGGTCTGACGGGGTCCACACGGCAAGCGTGTGGACGCACCTTCGGGTTGGGACAGGTAGCTGTTGACCGAAGACTGAGCGTATTGCCTGGGCGAGTGATCCTCCAGGCGAGTGGAGGTGGTGGAACCCGGGTAGCTCATACGAACACTCCAGCGAAGCGGAACGCACGTTTCCCATGGCCGGCGAATCGATGTCGGAGATGAGGAACCGAGATACTGGAGCAATTTCGTGAAGAGCCGAGTTATCAAGCTTGCATTGACCCTTGGAACACTGGCTACGGCCCTGCTGGCCGGCGCCGCATCGTTCAGAGTTGGCTAGCGAGCCCCCGGGACCACTCCTCCCCGTTCACCAACCCGAAGGACCCATGTACACCAACGAGCTGGCCAGGCAGCAACGGGCGAAGATCCGCCTCGCTATCGCGTTCGCAGCCACGGGCGTTGCGATCCTCATTGCGTTGGCACTGGTCCAGACCTTTCCCCGACCGGTGTGGTTGTGGGTCCTCTTCGCAGCGGCATTTGCGTTCTTCGAGTGGAACACCGTCGAGGTCAACGACAAGCTGTACGCCAGCCCCAGCGTCATGGTGATCATGACCGCCGGCGTGGTCTTTGGTCCGGAATCGGCCGTTCTCGGCTGCGCTGCCATGGCGGCCACCGCACTCCTCACCGCAGATGACATCCGGCAACGTCGTTGGTTCCAGCCAATGGTCAATCTCGGTCAATTGGTCATCAGCGCGACGGTTGCGGTTGGAGTTCTGGTGCTCGTGATGGGAAGTGACGAGGTCACGGGATCCAACGTGTGGCGCGTCGCCCTCGCATCGGCGCTTGCGGCCATCGTGTACGGAATCGTCAACTACCAGCTCGTGCTGTTCATCGTCCGACAGGTGTACGGGCAGCGCAACCTCCAGAAATGGTCGCACATGGCGCAGCTCATCGTCCCGTACCTGGGCATGGGATTCCTCGGCGGTCTGCTCGGTGCCGCCTATCTGCTGGTGGGTCCGGCGACGTTGCCGCTCATCGGGATCGTCTTCTTCACCGGGTACATGGCCTTCGAGTCGTATGCGAAGCTCCGCGAGGCGCAGCTGTCGACCCTCGCCGGGTTCATCAAGGCACTCGAGGCCAAGGACCTCTACACCCGGGGTCACACCGAGCGGGTGGCGTACTTCGCCAATATGATCGGCGAGGCCCTCGGCTACAACGGCACCCAGCTAGAGAAGCTCCGCTGGGCTGCCCTGATCCACGATGTCGGCAAACTCGCCGTGCCCCGCGAGCTCATCCGGAAGAAGGCCCGACTCACGGACGCCGAGTGGGAGAAGATGCAGGCGCACTCACATCTCGTCGAGGACCTGTTGAGCGATGTCGAGTTCCTTCGTCCGATGGTCGACATCGCTGCGAACCATCACATCTATTACGACGGCTCGGGCTACGACGGCCTCCCCGACGACGAAGAGCACGCACCCACGGTCGAGGCGAGCATCCTGTCGATCGCTGACGCGTTCGACGCCATGACCTCGACCCGTTCGTACCGGCTGGCACTCACCCAGGAGTACGCCTTCGCCGAACTGCGCCGCTGCGCAGGCACCCAGTTCGATCCCGAAGTCGTCGAGGTCTTCATCACGGTGCTCGAGGCATCGGGAGAGCGATACGGCTCACCCGTCGAGCTCTCCGACGAAGAGGCGCGCAGGCGCGCCGAGCACGGCATTGGACACAGCCATGCCGCAACGGAGTCGCCGCACATGAACCTGAACCGGGGAACGGAGACCCCCAGTGGCTGAAGCACGTCTCCGGGTCATCACCGTCATCGCATGGGCCGTCCTCGCGGTGTGTGCAGCGCTCTTCACGGTGTCGGGCCTGACCCAGCCGGGCGTCGATCGCCAGGAATGGCTGCTCGAGACGCTGCTGTGGACGCTCATCATCACGGGCGTGTCGCTCATCACCGTCCCGGCACCCTCGGGAACGCGGCTCAGCTTGGGGATCGGAGCCATCGTGTCGGCTTCGATCCTGATGACGGACATCGCCGCCTTCGCCGCCGCCGTCAGCGGGGCGCTTGCGATCTCGTGGATCATCAAGACCCAGATCGGTGCGTTCCGGAACCGGACCGACACCGACTTCCTCGGTGACTCTCTCGCAGCAGGCGCGTACTCCGTGACGTACGTGATCGCCCACGAGCTGGTGGTCGATGCCGAGCTCGTCGACCCGACGTGGTCGATCGTCATCTCCGTTGCGATCGGTGGTGTTGCATGGTTCGTCGTGCGGGCGCTGGTGTCCGCTTTCGTGGGCGTCGAGCGAACGGACCTCGCCGGACGGTACCTCTGGCTGCTGTCGCTCGAGGATTGGGGCGTCGTGATCTCGATGTTCGCCGCAGGCACCCTGTTCGGCCTCACCTGGCCGGAGATGGGGGGGTGGGCGCTCGCGGTTTCGGTGCTGCCGTACGCGTTCGGCCATCTCGCATTCGAGCGCTACCACTCGACGCGGATCACGTATCGGCAGACCATCCGTGCGCTCGCCCAGATCCCCGAAGTCGCCGGACTCGCCCCCATCGGGCACTCGACCAGGACATCCGATCTCTCGGTGGCTATCGCCCAGGAACTCGGGCTGCATCCCAATGACGTGATCGAACTCGAATACGCCGCACTCATGCACGACGTCGGCCGCATCACTCTCAACGAGCCAGCGATCCTCAAGGCCGGATATACGGACGAGGACATCGCACGATGGGGCGCTCAGATCATCGCCGAGGCGCCGTACCTCGAGAACGTGAGCACCCTGGTGGAGGCACAGCATCGGCCGTATCGGTCGCCGGGCATCGAGAGCGATCCCGATGTACCCATGGCGTCCAAGATCATCAAGGTCTGTTCGGCATACGACCAAGGTCACGTCGAGTTGGAGCTGTCCCCGATCGAGTCACTCGAGCGCATCCACCAGGGGTCCGCGTACGAGTTCGATCCCGTGGTTGCCGCCTC
>JASJCF010000102.1 GCA_030066265.1 Acidimicrobiia bacterium
CGGCGAGTACAAGGCCCGCGTGTACGCCGCCGTGCTGGCCCGCCAGTACGGAATCGCACCGGACGGTTGGGACGACAACCTCCCGGAGTGGCCCAACATCTCCGAGGTGAACTCGGAGGCTGACCGCGTCGACATGAAGGCCAGGAAGAAGGCTTGGAAGGAGTCTGGCGCCTGAGGGGTGGCTGAGCCACCCTGGTCGGGCCCCGGTAGGCTCGGCACGTGGCCGCCTTCCGTCGGATCCCCATCCCGTCATCCCGTCGGTTCGTCATGGACGCCACGGCGATCGCACGGGACCGGCCGATCATCTATGGCTTGTGTGAGGCGGACATCACCGACGTGCGCCACCTCCTGGCGAACGCACCTGAAGGGCCGATATCACTCACCGGCTACGTCGTGTGGTGCCTCGGAGGCGCGATCGCCGATCACCCGACGGTCCACGGGTATGTCCACAGGGGTCACCTCGTCGTATTCACCGAGGTCGATGCAACGGTGATCGTCGAGACAAACCACGGCGGTATGAGCTTCCCGCGGGCTCACGTGCTGCGGGATGTCGGCAACCGAAGCCTGCGCGATCTTCACCTCGAGCTTCGGCGGCTCCAGCACGACACGGCATCGGACACGGCCCGTGCGGTGCGCATGGTTCGTCCGCTCCTGGCGCTCCCGGCACCGCTCCGCCGCTGGGTGATGCGCGCCTACCTGCGGGATCCTCAGCGCCGAAAGCGCCTGATGGGAACGGTTGCCGTCACGGCGGTCGGCATGCACGCAACGCGTGGCTTCTGGGGAATCGCCATCCCCCAACACAGCCTCCAGATCGTCATCGGAGGCATCGAAACGCGTCCGGTGGCGGTCGACGGCTCCGTCGAGATCCGCGACATCCTTTCGATCACGGTGGCGGTGGACCACGATGTGGTCGATGGGGCGCCGGCTGTTCGCTTCGCCGATGACCTCGTGTCGAGGATCGAGGACGCCGACGCCCTTCGTGGGGACATCGATGCCTGGCGCAAGGTCCCGAACCGCCGCTGAGGGAGATTCAGCGGCGCTGCCCGCCGTACCCGGATACACTCCACAGCCGTCGGCACGACACCGTGCCGCCGTGCCTCGGGCTTCGACAGCCCGGCACGCAACCGTCCTGCTCCCACCACTCGTGGGGGCCTTCCGCTCCGGCGGATGTCCGAAGGAGGAAATCGAATGCGCTCGTATGAGCTGATGGTGATCCATCGCTTCGACATGGCCGAGCCCGACGTCCGCAATGCGGTATCCGAGGTCGAGGCTGCCATCACCGCCCGCGACGGAGTCGTCAAGGAGACCGACTTCTGGGGCAAGCGACGATTCGCCTACGAGATCGACCACATGAACGAGGGCTACTACTCGGTCATCGTCTTCGACGGCCCCGTCGAGCTCCAGGATGCCCTGGATCGCTCGCTGTCGTTGCTCGACGCCGTCGTGCGACACAAGATCATCCGGCTGCCCGAGAAGGCCGGCAACCTGTCACAGTGACGATGCACACTGGAATCAGACCAGAGAAGAGAGAGATGCAATGAGTAACAGTGTGACCCTCGTCGGGAACCTCGTCGAAGACCCCGAGCTTCGCTTCACCGCCTCCGGTGTCGCCATGGCCCGCATCCGTCTCGCCGTGAGCCGTCGCTACCAGGATCGCAACGGCGAGTGGCAGGAGGATTCCAGCTTCTTCGGCGGCACGTGCTGGCGCGACGTCGCAGAGAACGTCGCCGAGTCGCTCTCGAAGGGGAGCCGCATCATCGTGACCGGCCGCCTCAAGCAGCGTTCCTGGGAGACCAACGAGGGCGACAAGCGCTCGGTCGTCGAGATCGACATCCAGGAGATCGGTCCCTCCCTCCGGTGGGCGACCGCCACGGTCACGAGGACGCCCCGGTCCGGTGGTGATGAGTCCGGCAACTACGGCGGCGGCACCACGACACCGGCGGCGCCGGTGGCCCGCACCGACTTCGGTCCGGACGAAGCACCCTTCTGATCACGCACCAGTTCAAGGAGTACAACCATGGCTCAACGAGGAAACACCTCACGGCGCCGTCGGCGTCGGCCTGACGTCAACCCACGCAAGAAGAAGCGAGTTGTCTACAAGTTCGCCGAGGGCGAGCACGTGGACTACAAGGACGTTGCGCTCTTGCGCAAGTTCATGTCCGATCGCGGCAAGATCCGGTCGCGTCGCGTCACGGGCCTCACCCCGATGCGCCAGCGCGAGGTGGCCCGTGCGATCAAGAACGCACGGGAGATGGCACTGCTCCCGTACACGCAGACGAGGAGCTAGGCGATGCGCGTCATTCTCACCAAGCCGGTCGAGGATCTGGGCGAGAAGGGCGACGTCGTGGACGTCGCCGATGGCTACGCCCGCAACTACCTCGTGCCGAAGCGCCTCGCGGTCAAGGCGTCCGACGGTGCGCTCCGTCAGGCCGAGGCCATGCGGGTGGCGCGTGAAGAGGCAGATCGGCGATCGCTCGATGAGGCTCAGCAGCTTGCCGACAGCCTCGCCGGCACGCGTGTCGTCGTGGCTGCCCGTGCGGGGGATTCCGGGAACCTGTTCGGTTCCATCGGCGAGAACGACATCGCCGAGGCGATCGTCAAGTTCACGGGCATCGACATCGATCGCAAGATCGTGGACCTGCGCGAGCCCATCAAGGAGATCGGCCTCCACGAGGTGACGCTGCGGCCGCACACCGATGTGTCCGTGTCCGTCACGCTGGATGTGATCCCCGCCTCCTGACCATCTCGCGAGATCGGCACGGAGGGGCGCCATCGAGCGCCCCTCCGCCGTTTCCGGGTCGTCAACACGAAGCGGGCGAGCGGTCGTGACATCGCACTCGCCCGTGCTCCCCGGTCATCGCTCGCCCGGCGCCTACGCTGGCCGGAAAGGAGGATTGCTTATGGAGAATGTGGATTGGGGTTGGCTGCTGTTCCGGTTCGACGGCCGCATCAACCGAGCGAAGTGGTGGATCGGCCTGCTCGTCGTCTACGTGGTCGTGGCCCTGGTCTATGCCCTCGCCTTTGCGTTCGATTCGGGCGTCATCTACTGGATCGCCGTCACGATGGGGTTCCTGGTGCTGTGGCCGTACCTGGCCCTCCAGATCAAGCGCTGGCACGACCGTGACAAGAGCGGCTGGTGGGTCCTGATCGGCCTGATCCCGCTGATCGGCAATCTCTGGGTGCTGATCGAATGCGGCTTCCTCGCGGGCACCCCCGGACCCAACGTGTACGGCCCGGACCCGCTCGCCCAGCCCGTCTGAGCCCTCCCGCCGGGTGATCTGACCGGTCGGCATCGCTGACGAGCCGCTTCCGTTCGATCATGGAAGCGGGTCGCGAAGAAACGGGACCGAGCGCGAAAACGCGGCTGGCGAGCGAGCTTTCACAGTCACCGACCTGTCGTATCCTCGCCGCAGCGAGGGTCGCACTGCGATCGTGTCACACCCATCCGTCACGATGGGCACCACGGACGAGCAGAACCGAGGAGGACCGGTGACATCCGTCATCGAACCGCAGATCACCACCTCCCCGAGGGTCCCACCGCACAGCATCGACGCCGAAGAGTCCGTGCTCGGTGCCGTCCTGCTCAGCGCCGATGCCGCCAATGTCGCCCTCGAGGGGCTCCACGCCGAGGACTTCTACAAGCCGGCGCACCAGCGCATCTTCGAGGTGGTTCAGCAGCTCTTCGACGCCAACGAGCCCATCGATGCCGTCACCGTGTCCGAGGGTCTCCGGCGTGACGGCTCGCTCGAGCGCATCGGGGGCATCGATTACCTCACCCAGCTCATCGACACCGTGCCGACCACGTCGAACGTCGAGTACTACTCGGGGATCGTCCAGGAACATGCGCTGCGCAGGCGGTTGATGCGGGTCGGTGGCGACATCGGTGTCATCGCCTCGCAGATGGTCGAGCCGATCGACGAGGTGGTGGACCGGGCCGAGCAGGCCGTGTTCGCCGTCGCCGAGCGGCACGTCGGTGACGGCCTCCAGGCCATTGACGACCTGTTGGGCCCCGCCATCGAGAACGCCGAGGAGCTGCAGCGCAATGGCTCGGAGGTCACCGGGGTGTCCACCGGATTCCGTGATCTCGACCGCAAGCTCGCCGGCCTGCATCCCGGCAACCTCGTGGTCGTGGCCGCCCGACCCGGCATGGGCAAGTCGGCGTTGGCCTTCAACATCGCCCAGAACGTCGCCCTGGCGGGGAACACGGTGGCGGTGTTCACCCTCGAGATGAGTCGCGAAGAGGTCGTGACGAGGCTGTTGTGCTCCAAGGGCAGGATCGACTCCCAGCGGCTCCGCACGGGGCGACTCAACGAGGCGGACTTCACCAAGTTGTCGAACGCGGCTGCCGCCCTCTACAAGCAGAACATCTACGTCGACGACTCGCCGGGTCTCACGGTCACCGAGATCCGGGCGAAGTGCCGGAGATTGCGGCGCAAGCCCGGTCTGGATCTGGTGGTGGTCGACTACCTCCAGCTCATGAACGGGTCCGGCCAGGAGAACCGCCAGCAGGAGATCGCCATGATCTCGCGCTCACTCAAGGACCTGGCCCGCGAGCTCCACGTTCCCATCATCGCCGTGTCGCAGCTCAACCGAGGGGTGGAGGCCAGGGAAGACAAGCGGCCTCGCCTTGGCGATCTGCGTGAGTCGGGTGCCGTCGAGCAGGACGCCGACGTGGTCATGTTCATCTACCGCGACGAGTACTACTACCCGGAGAAGGTCGAGTCGAAGGGCATCGCCGAGGTCGTCATCGCCAAGCACCGGCAAGGCAGCGTCGGCAGGATCGACATGACGTTCCTCCCGGAGTTCACCCTCTTCGCCGACATGGGCCGGACCGAAGCCCCGATGTAGCACTGCGACCTCGAGGACCCGCTCAGGTCAGCCCACGCAGGTCAAGCCCCCCGAAAACCGGACACGTGCGCCCTCAGCTACCGCCGTCGTTCGTGACCCCGGCAGCGAGGCGCCACTCGTGATCGGTGTGGGCGTCCGCGGCCATCGCCGCTGCTGACTGCTCCTCGGTCAACTCGTCGACGAGGCAGAACTCGTTGCCGAAGGGGTCCTGCATCACGGCCCAATCGATGATCGGAGGTTCGTCTCCGTGAGAGCCGGGCCGCGGGTACAGGCTCGGCGGCTTCTTGACGGTCCCGCCGAGGGCGACGATCGCTCTGATCGCTTCATCGATCCCGTTGTCGGGCTCGATGTCGAGGTGCACAGGGTTCGTGGAGCTGGGGGTGGGCATGCCGGCTTCCACCGGTGCATCGGTGACCTTCTGCAGGATGATCTCGTGCTTCCAGGGGTCCTTCGTGCCGAGGTACCCCAGCCAGCCATGCCAGCCATCACGCGGCCCGATGATCTCGAGTCCCGTCACCTGCGACCAGAACTCGTACGCCAACTCCAGGTCGGTGACGTTGATCACCGAGCATCGCAGCCTCCCAATGCCCATCAGGCCTCCTCACTCCGCTTGGGTGAAGGCACGACCCTGGCATGATCGGATGAGCAACGCCAGCTCGAGTTGACCATGCGTGCCGCTGGGAGCACCTGCCGCCGTCGAGGGTGTCGTCGGTCGCTGCGTCGGTAGCTGCGTTGGGCCGTAGATTCCCGGCATGAGAAGGCGTGAGGTCGTTCGGCGTAGCGCACTGTTCGTTGCCGCAGCGGCGGTGTGTGCCGGTTCCGTTGCGTGTTCTTCGAACGCCTCGACCTCGCTGCCAGCGATCGTGGAGGCAGGGGAGCCAGGTGCTCGGATGACGGTCGAAGGGCGTGTCATCGACGCTGTGAGCAGACAGCCGATCGATGGGGCCCGTCTCGTCGTCTATCAGACGGACCAGGCGGGGACATACCAACCGACCGACCCGGCGGATGAGTCGACAGCCCGAATCAGAGGTGAATTCTCATCCGACGCCGACGGTGAGTTCGGATTCGTCACCGTTCAACCAGGCGAGTACCCCGACCAACCGCCGGGAAATCGCCACATCCACTTCCACAGCGTCGCAGCCGAGGGATACGCACCAAGGGGGTTCGTGCTGCTCTTCGATGACAACGTGCGTTCCGAGGTCCGCACGTGGGCCGAATCCACAGGCTTCGGAATCGTCGTACCGGTCACCGGCGATCCGGACAGCGGGCTTGGCGTGATGGTCGAGATCGAGCTCGAACCCCAAGGGTGAGCGAGGCGCTCAACGGTTCCCCTCTTGCGCAGAGCGCGAAAACCGGCGTCCCGCGGCTGTTGATACGCGCGTACGTTCATCGTGGGGGAGAAGGAGGAATCCACATGGACGGAGCAGTCTTCGCGTCACTACCGGCCTCGGATATCGACCGGGCCCGTGCCTGGTACAAGGACAAGCTCGGCCTCGACCCTGGCGACTCCGATGCTCAGGGAACGTTGTTCTACCTGCTCGGCGACACCGGCTTCATGGTCTACGAGTCAGCGTTCGCCGGAACCAACCAGGCGACAGCAGCGGGGCTCAGCGTCGCTGACTTCGACGCTGCCGTTGCCGAACTCCGTGGTGCCGGTGTCGCCTTCGAGGATGTCGACATGGGTGACGGCATGGCGACCGTCGACGGTGTCCTGACCGCACCCGACGGCAACCGCGTCGCCTGGTTCAAAGACTCCGAAGGCAACATCTGGGGTCTGTCCCAGGACATGGGGTAGGCAGCACCACTCGAGCAGCGCGCTCGGGGCGGTGCGCTCTCCGTCGAGAGCGCCCGGACCAATCCTGCCCGGGCCGGTACCGTCCCGACTGTGGAGCTACCGCGCGAGCTGCTCGCATCGCTCGATGGTTACCCGGACGGCCTCGGACGACGGTGGGTGGCTGAGCTTCCGGCTTGGATCGCCGCGGCTGAGGAGCGATGGGGCATCACTATTGGCCCGCCGTTCCAGCCCGGCGGAGTCACGTCGTTCGCAGCTCCGGCCGAGTCCAGCAGCGGCGAGCCGTGCGTGTACAAGATCACGGTGCCCCACCCCGAGGCCCTCGGTGAAGCCGACGCGCTCCAGGCGTACGAGGGGGACGGCGCCGTGCGCCTCCTCGCGCACGAACCGGACACCTACGAGGTCCTCCTCGAGCGAGCCACACCCGGCACCGAGCTCTGGGACGTACCCGATGACGACACTCGCCTCTCGGTGGCATGCGATCTCATGCGCCGGCTCTGGCGTCCGTGCGACTCGAGCGCCATCACGACCCTCGAGGCTGCGGCTTCCGCATGGGCGGACGTCACCGAACGACGGGTGATGACCACCGACCTCCCGTGGGTCACCGATCCCATCGAGCGCGGCATCGACCTGCTTCGAAGGCTTCCGTGCGAGCCACACGAGGCAGTCCTGATTCATGGGGACTTCCATCCGGGCAACATCCTCTCCGCCGACCGCGAGCCATGGCTCGCCATCGATCCGAAGCCCCTCGTGGGTGACCCCGCCTTCGAACCGATGCAGCTCTTGTCGCAGCGCGGCGGTCGCATCGCCGAGCCCGGCGACGCCGCCGCAGTGGAGGAGCGGCTCGTGCTGATCGCCGGCATGGCGGGCCTGGATCCTGCCCGGATCGGCCTGTGGTCCCTGGCCCGCGCAGCCGAGTGGTCCATGTGGTCCTGGGACCACGGCGATACGATCGACGCCGCCATCGCCTACACATGGGCCCGGACGCTCGACACGATCATCGACCGGTGAATACGTGCGGGG
>JASJCF010000103.1 GCA_030066265.1 Acidimicrobiia bacterium
GCCACTCACGCCGACGCGCCCCACCCGCCGCCGCCCGGAGTCAGAACGAGCAGTCGGTCACCAGCCTCCACCGACAGCGTGCACTTGGACTCGAGCCGTTCCCGCGAACCGTTCGAGCGAATGAGCCAATCCTCACCCGGTGACCCGTGGCCGCCGCCGTTCAGTCCCCACGGAGCCGTCTGGCGCCGCTCGCCCATCAGCGACACGGTGGCCGCATCTCGGAAGCGCAGTTCTCGCTCGATGCCTTCACCACCCGGATACGCGCCATCGCCGCCGCTGTTGCGCCGCAGCCGGTAGCGCACCACGTCGAGCGGGTAGTGAAGGCCCATGCTGGTGATGGGTGTGTTCTTCGTGTTCGTCATACCGGTCTGGATCCCCGATTGTCCCGGCCGCCCGGGCCGCCCGCCCTGACCTCCTGCCACCGTCTCGTAGTAGGCGAAGTCATCGTTACCGACCAGGACGTTGTTCATCGTGCCTTGTCCTGCTGCCGGCACGCGATCCGGGGCGAACGCTGCGAGAGCGCCGAGCAACGTGTCCGAGATTCGCTGCGACGTCTCGACGTTGCCTGCTGCCACAGCGGCCGGCTTCTGCGCATCGACGATGGAGCCCGGCTTCGTGACGAGCCGAAGCGGCCGGTGAGCCCCTCCGGTGGCGGGGATCGTGGGATCGGTCGCCACGCGAACGGCATAGGAGAGGCAGGATGCCGTCACGGCCCTGACGGCATTGATGTTGCCCGCCACCTGATCCGCAGATCGGGTGAAGTCGGCGGACAGCTCGTCGCCGGCCACGACGACATCGACGGTGATCGGCACGAGATTCCCGGCCCATTCCATGTGATCGGTGAAGGTGGAGGATCCGTCCGGGAGATTCGCAATTGCCGCCCGCATCCTGCGCTCCCCGTAGTCCATCAGCGCTCGACTCATCGACGTGAACCGGTCGATCCCGATGTCGGACGCCAAGTCGACCAGCCAGGCCGCTCCCGCCTCGTTCGCACCGAGCTGGGCACTGAGGTCGCCCAACCGCTCGGAAGGCGTCCGAGTAGCGGCCAGGAACGGCTCACGGAACGGGGCCACCCACTGATCGCCGTCGATGGCGACCATCGGTGGAATGATCACCCCTTCCTGGTCGACGGTCACGGCGTGCGCCGGCATCGATCCAGGCGCCTCACCGCCGACGTCGGCGTGGTGCGCTCGGTTGGCCACCCAGGCCACGAGCGATCCACCGACGTGGACCGGACGCAACAGCGTGAGATCGTTGAGGTGGGTGCCGCCGGCAAAGGGGTCGTTCACGGCGAATTGGACGCCAGGCGAAGGGTCATTGCCGAAGCGATCGAGAACCGCTCGGACGGATGCGGGCATCGAGCCGAGATGAACGGGGATGTGCTCGGCCTGCGCCAGCATCTCACCATCGGGTGCGAATACCGCCGCCGAGCAGTCCAGCCGTTCCTTGATGTTCGGGGAGAACGAGGTGTTCCGCAGCACGATCCCCATGTCCTCGGCGATGCGCGCCATGCGGCCCCGCAGGATCTCGAGTGCGACGACGTCGGTGCTCACCACGTCACCTCGATCGAACCGCCCGCCTTGACCTCTGCTCGGTCACCCAGGCCGAGGTAGGCCGTGGCATCGTCGGCCTCGATCACGCCAGGCCCGGCGAGCCGATCTCCGGGCACGAGCGACGACCGGTCGACGACCCATGCCTCGACGACATCTCCTCCGTTGCTCACGACCTCTCGACTCCTCGGTGGCGATGGGTCGCCATCGGATGCGCCGGATCTCAGGCCGTCGAGTGGTGGCGTTGCCGTGGCCGTGCACCGGATCGCGACGATCTCGAGGGCGTCATCGGGACGGGAGAATCCGTTTCGGCGCACATGGGCGACCTCGAAGCGCTCCCGGACGGCCGGCATGAGGTCCCCTGGGGCCCACGGTACCGAGATCTCATGAGCCTGCCCGAGATAGCGCACATCGAGGTGGAACTCGAGCGTGGTGACGTCATGACCGGCGGCTCGGAGCTCGGACGTGGCCTGCTCTGCGATGCGCTCGGCCGCGGCCGCAGCGGGCTCGAGTTCTCCGTCGATGATGGTCACGGCTGCGACCACATCCGACCGGGGCGGCGCAAGGAGGAGCCCGATGGCTGAGAACACACCGGCGTGGGGCGGGATGACCACTCCGGCCATGTCGAGGGACCGTGCGATGGCTGAGGCGTGCAGACCCCCCGCGCCACCGAACGCCACGAGCCACGCCCCGGCCGGATCGACACCCTCCTCCACGGAGACCGTGCGAACCGCGCCGGCCATGACCTCCTCTGCGATCCGGACGATGCCCAGGGCGGTTTGCGTGAGATCGAGGCCGAGCCGGGTCGCCAACATCCCGACAGCCTCCTCCGAGCGCGCCTCGTCGATGGCGACGGCCTCTCCGAACTGAGCGCCTGCGTCGATCCTGCCGAGGACCACGTTGGCGTCGGTCACCGTTGCATCCACACCACCGAGTCCGTAGCACGCCGGTCCGGGGTCCGCCCCTGCGCTGTGCGGGCCGACCCGCAAGCTCCCGCCGGAGTCGATCCAGGCGATGGAACCACCACCGGCTCCGACGGTGTCGATGGCCACTGACGGCATCCGGCACACGTATCCATCGATCGATCGCTCAGATGAGGCATCGATCCTGCCCGATTCGATCCGACACACGTCGGTTGAGGTTCCGCCCATGTCGAACGACACCACGCGGTCGTGGCCGAGGAGCTGTGCGACGGATCGTGCCGCAATGGCGCCGCCGGCCGGACCGGAGAGCAGGATCGCCGCAGGGAGTTCGGCGGCCGATTCCACCGACATGAGGCCTCCGGAGGAGCGCATCACGGCGAGAGACTCCGCTCGACCTGCCTCCACGACGTCTCGAGCCAGCTGCGTCAGGTAGCGCCGGGTTCCCGGAACGAGGTATGCGTTCAGCACCGTCGTCGACACTCGTTCGAACTCCCGGAACTCCGGTGCGACCTCGCTCGAAATCGAGACCGGAAGGCGGGGATGGGTCACCCGGATCGCATCGCGGACTCCCCGCTCCCAGCGCGGGTCGACATGCCCATCGATGGCAGCAACAGCGACGGACTCCACGTCGGAAGGCACTCGGATCTCCGAGACATCGCTGATGCCGAACCGGTCGTGACGCGTGACGAGCGGCTCCGAGCGGTCGAGGAAGGGGTCGTAGAGCGACGGCCGGTGCTGTCTCCCGATCTCGAGCACATCCTCGAATCCCTCGTCGGTGAACAAGGCCGTGCGAGCACCTGACTTCTCGAGCAGGGCGTTGGTCGCCACCGTGGTCCCATGGAGCACGCCGACGTCGGACGAGTGGGTATCGAGGTCGTCGAGCACCGCGACGATTGCATCCGATTGCACGGCGGTCGAGCGGATCTTGCGAATGATCGGCGCTGCGCCATCCACGACGACCACATCGGTGAAGGTCCCCCCGACATCGGCGGCCACGATCATCGGTCGGCTCCGCTAGCGTGTCGATCCGATCGAGGAGCCGAGCCCATGGACATCCGCGTCGAGCGCACACCCAATCCCGCCGCCATGAAGTTCACCGTCGGAGCCGACGTCGGCGGTCCGGCGACATATGCGTCCTCGGAGGGTGCCCCACCGTTCGTTGCCGACATCCTGGCGATCGACGGTGTTCGGTCAGTGTTCGCCACGGCCGACTTCATCACGGTCTCCGGCGACGGGGAGACCGACTGGGATGTCGTGGTGCCCCAGGTGACCGAGATCCTCGGAGATACCTTCGCCTGAGGCCTCAACCTGGCTTCTTCCCTGCAACGAGGAGCCATGGCTGGTGTTCGATGTACGGGCTCGACCGGGTCCCGAGCATCGCACGGATCTCCGCCTCGAGGGAGCGCCACTCGGGCAGGGAGAGCGCTCCGACACCGGGCCACATGCCGGAGGCGACGGCATCCACGTATTCGTCGATCGTCGAGAACGCAGCGATGGGAAGGTCCGTCGGCCAACTCTCGAGAGCGCCGAAACCCGCACGCTGGAGTGCGAGGTCGATGGCCATCGGGTTGGTGCCGATCGTCGCCGGCAGGTCCATCGCCGGCCCATACACGCTGTAGAACAGCGCGGACAATCGCGCAGATGGGGTGGCGTGAACGAGTCGCTCGATGTCGAGGGAACCGAGCCATGTCGTTGCGCCGGACTTGCTGATCCGCTTGGCCTCATCGACGACATCAGCCAACTCCCCAGGTGTCCGCCAGGCATCGATCATCACGACCGCATCCACGCTGGCATCCTCGAGGCCTGACGCGACAACATTCGCATCAGCGTCCAGGATCGGTCCACTCCCGAGGCTCACGAGCCCGGCGACCTCATCGACGGTGCGGAACGGCACCGAGGCGCCGAATCGCTCGGCAAGAGGGCCTCCGAGGATGGTCGACCCCTCGCCGGACACGTCGAGGCGGTCCAACACGGCGATCCATGCGTTTCGCAGAGCGAGCTCGTTGGTGATCATGGACCAGATCGTAGACCGCAGCTTCTCGGCCGGGGCCAACCTCGTGAACCTCATCCGGCTCGCAGAGAGCTCCTAGCTACGCAAACCCCAGGCTCCTTGCTCCGGCTCGGCAGCTGCGCGTGATGCGGAGCATCACGCCGTGGTCTGAGTGGTTGGGGCGATGGCAGAGGGGGCGGCGCCGTCGGCGCGCCGCCCCCTCGCTCAGACGAGTTCGCTCAGAGGGCCGTGATCCTCCCTTCGCCACCCTCTGGGTAATCGGCCGCCTTGATGGTGCCGCTGAGTGCATCTTGGATGTAGTTGCTCAATGCCTGCTGATAGCTGACGCCGAGCAGCGTGATCGGTGCACCGCGGAACGGATACTGGTCACCGCCACGTGCGAGGAAGTCGATCGTGGCGACCGTCAGATCCGCGCCAGCCACCACGACGCCGCCGGCGACGATCTGCGTTCCACCGTCAAGCGTCACTTCGGTGACCCTGTTGCCAACGGTGAGGACGTTCCCGTCGTCGTCGACGACCTGAGCCGTGCCGTCGGGGTCGTAGGTGAAACTGAAACCTGCGACCTGGGCAAAGCGGCCACCGACGTTCTCGACCTGCGATACGGCGTTCTCCATGATCTCCTTGAACTGAGATCGCGGGATGTCCGGAACCACCGTCACGAAGTTCGGGAACGGCAACACATCGAATGTGTCGAGCTCCGTGATGTCACCGGCGGGGATGATGTCATCGTTGCGCATCCCACCCCCGTTCTGGAGGGCAACATCGGGAACGGGCACCGAGAAGCTCGCAGCGAGCTCACCTGCCTGCCACAGCAGGGAATCCGCAGCCAGGTTGCCGAGGTTCGACTCCGTGGTTCGCACCGTGCTACGCCGTCCGTCGAGAGCTACCTCCGACGTTCCGATGACCGTCGTGGCCAGCCCGGCGAGATGGCCAGCAACGGGTGTTTCCACCTGCGCCAGCAGTGTTGCATCCTGGGCTTGGCCCATCACGGCGATCGGCCCACTCCCGGTGTCGACACCGGCGAGCCTCCCGTCGGATGCGAACGCCAGGGACAGATTGCCGAGATAGCGGTATTGGCCGCTGGTGGTGACGATCGGAACCTTCCCGCCATCGGCGTTGTTCGCGTAGAGCGGATATGGCCCGAACAGGTCCTCCTCGTCGCCGGGGATGAGCTTCGTGTCGGCGTTGGCCAACAGCTCGTCACCGCCGCCGGCAATCATCACATCGACGCCGGAGAGCTCAGCCGCCAGCGCCGTGTCCGCATCGACATCCTGCAGGTGGCTGATGACAACGATGATCTCGGCGCCGGCTCCCTCGAGCAGGTCGATTTCGGTCTGGATGGTGCCCGCCACATCCGTGTCGACAATCACGTTGCGTGGGCTCGAGATCGAAGTGATCGCCGGAGTCGTGGCTCCCACGATGCCGATCTTGTAGCCATTGAGCTCGACCATCGTGCTCTTCTTGATCGTCCCTGCGGTCACCAGGGCGTCGAGTGCCGGTTCCTTGCTGAAGTCCAAGTTCGCACTCACATACGGTGGGGGCGACTTGTAGGCACCGATGAACTCGGCGAGCACATCCGGACCGAAGTCGAAGTCGTGGTTGCCCAGAGCGATTGCGTCGTAGTCGAACGACTCCAGCGCAATCACATCGAACCAAGTCCCCAGCTCCTGGCTGGCGCTGAATTCGGGACCGGCGAGGAAGTTGTCACCCGACGACACCAGGATCGTGCCGATCTCGTTCACTGCGGTCGCGGTGCGGAGATCATCGAGAACGGTCTGGAAGCGGGCAACACCGCCAACTCCCTCATCATCGAGTAGCTCCGACTCGCCGTCGTTGTTGTGCATGATCGTCAGGGCGACCAGCGGATCGAGCGCACTCCATCCGAAGGTCCGCGCCAGGAACGACGCCATCTGGGCCCGCGTGATGTCGTTCTCGGGACAGAACTGGTCGGCCACCGGTGGGTTGCATCCAACGGTGATCCCGGCCCAGCGAATGGAGTTGATGTTCCCCTCGTGGACGCTGGTCGAGTCGTCGGTGAACAGATCCAGCGGAGCTGCCCCGAGACCCAACGCACGTGACATGAAGGTCGCCATCTGAGCGCGAGTCACCGTGTCGTTGGGGCAGTAGTTGTCGTTGGCAGGTGGATTGCATCCGGCCGTGATCCCAACTGCCGCAATCGAGTTGATGTCACCCTCGAAGATCGAAGCGTCATCATCGGTGAAG
Source organism: Acidimicrobiia bacterium (assembly GCA_030066265.1). GTDB lineage: Bacteria > Actinomycetota > Acidimicrobiia > Spongiisociales > UBA5794 > SZUA-442. The sequence continues at coordinate 6,708 of JASJCF010000103.1, forward strand.
AAGTCGGTCGTGACCGCAGGGAGACCCAGAGCCCGGGTCAGGAACGCCGCCATCTGCCCTCGCGTCACCGAATCGGTCGGCCCGAACTCGTCGTTGTCCGGCGGGTTGTTGCCCAGGGTGATGCCGGCGGAAGCAATCAGTTCGATGTTGACCTCGTGGATGTTGCCATCGTCGTCCGTGAAACGGTCGCCGGTGAACGTTGCGAGGCCTTCGATCTGCCCCCGGATCTCCCCGGCGGGATTGGCAACGGTGTGCACGTTGACATACGTGGTGCCGTCGCGCATGGCCTGGGCAAGGTCGGCCATCGTTCCGGAAGCCAGGTCGGATGCGGTGATCGTGCCACGCTGCAAGATGCCGTCGACATCCTTCCCGGCATCGGGTCCGAACAGTGTCGCCAATACCGGCCCATCGGTTCCGGCCGCGCCGCTGTGGATGTGAGCCCCAGTTGCGTCAACCAGGTTGTTCACGATCACCACATAGTCGAGGCTGGTGCCGTCGGCACTCCATGAGAACCCGGCCGAACCCGAGGCGTCGGTTGTCACCGGCGTGGTCTCGTTGGCTCCGGACAGCGTCGTGTAGAAATCCACCGAATCGGCCGCTGCTACCGCAGCAGGCCCCAGCGCCAGCAGTGGTACGACCAAGGCCAGCGCACTCAAGAGAGAGAGGAGTCTTCTCACTTCATCCCCTTCCATTGCCCCGGGACAATGCCGGGGCCCGTCTTCGTGACTAGAGCGGTCCCTGCGCATGCATCAGGAACCGACGAGATGTCTGCGTTCCGAGTGTTGTTCTCCGGGTGAAGCTCCCTTCCCGTCCCCTGAGCAATCCCCCGGTTCTCCCACGAGCGCAGCCAGATGTTCCATCGGCTCACGGGCAGGGAACCGGGATACCCCTTCGATTCAACGCTACACGTGCGGAACGGACGGTGCCCTCGAGCCATTCGGCGGCTCGGATGATCGATTGCGTATCGCTCCCGGGCCTACGCTCGGGCGGGTTCGGCGCTCAGTCACGACGGTGGATCCCAGCCCTCCACCGAT
>JASJCF010000104.1 GCA_030066265.1 Acidimicrobiia bacterium
TAGTCCATCTCCCCGAGGTGTTCCCGCCACTTGTTGTCGATCACCGACAGGACGATCGTGCGTTCGAGTTGGCGCATGACCGTCGGAGAGAGCTCGGCCTCCCGCGCTGCGTAGGCCTCCTCAGCATCTCGCTGATACTCCTCGATCACCTCTTCGGCCACCAGGTCCTCGGGATGATCGAACGAGTCCTTCTTCAGGGTCGTCGGGTAGATGGCGGACATGCGGACGAGCAGGTCGTCCCAATCCCAGTCCTCCGGGTCGATGCCGTCGGTCATCTCGCGCACGGTCTCTTCGACCACGTCGTCCCGCCACTCGTTCAGCAACACGTCGGTGTCCTCGCCGTGCAGGATCTGGTTCCTCCAGCGATAGATGATCTCTCGCTGCGTGTTCATGACCTCGTCGTACTTCAAGACGTTCTTGCGGATCTCGAAGTTCTGCGATTCAACCTGGTTCTGCGCACGCTCGATCGACTTGGTCACCATCTTGGCTTCGATGGGGACGTCCGGTGGGATCTTGAGCCGCTCCATGATCGAGGCGACCCGGTCGTTCGCGAACCGCCGCATGAGGTCGTCCTCGAGGGACAGGTAGAACCGGCTCTCTCCGGGGTCACCTTGGCGACCCGACCGGCCTCGAAGCTGGTTGTCGATGCGACGTGACTCGTGGCGTTCGGTGCCGAGTACGTACAGGCCGCCAGCCTCGAGCACTCGCGCCTTGTCCCGATCGGTCTCGACGGCGAACTCGGCCGATACTCGCTCGAGCTCATCCTCATAGGACGAGTCCTTCTGCTCGATGCCCCGCTTGCGCAGCTCTGCCTTTGCAAGCTCCTCGGGGTTTCCTCCAAGCTGAATGTCGACGCCACGGCCAGCCATGTTCGTCGCCACCGTGATGGCTTGGGGCTTGCCGGCCTGCGCGATGATGTGTGCCTCGCGCTCGTGCTGCTTTGCGTTGAGCACCTCGAACTTCATCCCTCTTCGCTTGAGGGTGTTGGCCAAGCGCTCCGACTTCTCGATGGAAACGGTGCCGACGAGGACGGGCTGACCCGCCTCGTAGCGGGCCTGGATATCGTCTGCGAGAGCCGCAAACTTGTGGTCCTCGTCCACGTACACGAGGTCGGGCTGGTCCATCCGGGAGATGGGCACGTTCGTCGGGATCACCACCACCTCGAGGCCGTAGATCTCCACGAACTCGCCTTCTTCGGTGACGGCGGTACCGGTCATGCCGGCCAGCTTCTCGTAGAGGCGGAAGTAGTTCTGGAGGGTGATGGTCGCCAGCGTCTGGTTCTCTTCTTTGATCGTGACGCCTTCTTTGGCTTCGATCGCCTGGTGGAGGCCTTCGGAATACCTGCGACCCTCGAGCACGCGACCCGTGAACTCGTCGACGATCATCACCTGGCCGTTGCGCACCAGATAGTCCACGTCACGCTGGTAGAGCGCCTTCGCCTTCAACGCGACGTCCAGGTGATGGATGAAGTCGGTGTTGGCATGGTCGTACAGGTTGTCGACGCCGAGCAGCTGCTCGACCCGGGTCACGCCCTCTTCCGTGGTGACCACCTGGCGCTTCTTCTCGTCGACCTCGTAGTGATCGTCTTCACGGAGACGACCGGCGATCCGGGCGAACTCCGTGTACCACTTGCCGGTCTCGCCGACTCGGCCCGAGATGATGAGCGGCGTCCTGGCCTCGTCGATCAGGATGGAGTCGACCTCATCGACGATGGCGTACGCGTGTCCCCGCTGCACCATGTGCTCGGGGGTCATCGTCATGTTGTCTCGCAAGTAGTCGAAGCCGAACTCGTTGTTCGTGCCGTACGTGATGTCGGCGTCGTATCCGGGCCGCCGCTCTTCGGGAGTCATCCACGCCTGGATGAGGCCCACGTCGAGACCGAGGAAGCGATGCACGGCGCCCATCCACTCGGCGTCTCGGCTGGCGAGGTAGTCGTTCACCGTGACGAGATGCACCCCGTCGCCACCGAGCGCATTGAGATAGGCGGGCATGGTCGATACGAGCGTCTTGCCCTCACCGGTCTTCATCTCGGCGATCATGCCTCGGTGAAGCGTCGCCGCTCCGATGATCTGCACGTCATACGGGCGCTGGCCGAGCACGCGCTTGGCAGCCTCGCGGACGGTGGCATACGCCTCGGCTTCGATGTCGTCGAGGGTCTCACCGGCCGCAAGCCGCTCCCGGAACCATCCCGTGCGATCCCTGAGCTGGTCGTCCGAGAGCTCTTCCACTTCCGACTCGAGCGCATTCACGCGCTCGACCACGGCTTGGAGTTCTTTCATGCGTTTGCCTTCGCCGGCGCGAAGGACGCGTTGGAACAGCGACATAGTGAGGTGATACTACGAGACAGCCGGAATATCCAGGGGGTTGAGAGTCTCGAGTCCCGAGTCTCGAGTCCCGAGTTTCGAGATCAAGGTCGATCGGACGCGGCCCGTCCCAAGCCAGTGCGCGTACTCGAGGCTCGAGACTCGTAGCTCGAGACTCACTTCAGGCTGATGATGTTCTCGCGGATCGCGTAGAGGACCGCTTCGTTGCGAGAGTGGAGGCCCAGCTTGTCGAGGATGTTCCGGATGTGGTTCTTGACGGTGTTCTCCGAGATGTAGAGCACGTCGCCGATCTGGCGGCTCGTCTTCCCATCGGCGACGAGCCCGAGGACCTCGATCTCCCTGCCGGTGAGCGTTGGCTTGCGCGCCCCGACGAGCTCCTGATGGCGGAGGAGCTGTCTCGTCACATCGAACAGCTTGCCAGCCATCCCCGGTGAGATCGCGGCTCCACCCTCGGCGATCTTGTCGATTGCACCCACAAGATCGTCGAAAGGCATGTCCTTGAGGATGTAGCCACGAGCGCCGCCTTTGATGGCGGCAACCATGTCTTCCTCAGATTCCGAACCGGTGAGAAGCATCACGGCAGCCTGCGGGGCCACGGCCGTGATCTTCTCGAGCACATCGATTCCTGACATGCCGGGCATCAGGAGATCCAGGAGGACGATGTCTGGCTGCTCGATCTCAGCAACGGCAACCGCTGCCTCGCCCTCGGCTGCCTCGCCGACGACCTCATATCCAGCGCCACGGAGGGCGGCTACGAGGCCGGCCCTGAACAGGGGTACGTCGTCGACGACGAGCAGTCTCTTCATCTTCGGCTCCGGTTCTACTCCGGCTCGATAAGTCCTACGTTGCCGTCGCGGCGGTGATACACCACACAATGCCGATTCGACTCGGCATCGAGGAAGAAGAAGAAATCATGACCCAACATCTCCATCTGCAATACAGCTTCCTCAGCGGTCATCGGTTTCATTGCGAACCGCTTGGTTCGCACGATCCCGCCACCACGGTCACTAGATACATCGGAGGGGCCTTCGGGGGGGTTGAGGTCTTTGTTGGCGACGCGATTTCGCTGGATCAGACGCTCTTTCAGACGTCGCAGCTGCCGTTCGTACTTGTCCGAGGCGGCATCGATCGCCGACCGTTCATCGGCCGCACCAGCTTCGATGCGCACGATGTGACCAGCCACTTTCGTGGTGATCTCGACGGAGTATCTCTCGTCGATGCGAGGGTTTCGGCTCTCGGTGAACTCCACGTCGACCGCGCCACCGTCGTCGAAGATCCGGCCGGCGTGCCTCATTCGATCTTCGGCGATCGAGCGAATCTCATCGGTCACCTGCATGTTCCTACCGTGGACGCGAACGGTCATCCGTTCTCCTCTCGTCGGCGATCGCACATGACGGCGTCAGCGACGAACCGTCAGTGCCATGGACAGCGAAGCAACCCGAACCGCACACCACGACCCTGCTCGTCGGCAGTGGCCGGATGATCGTCACGCCACCTCCCGGGGGAACGTTCGGGCTCCTGGGTCCATCGTACCCGCCGAGGTCGCCGTCAGCACGGAGATCGTCGGGCGTGCGTCGATCGCCCGAGCAGCGCCGGAGCGGCGCCACGATGGCGAGTCGAACGACGTGATCGCAGCAATGGCGCCGGCGACCGTTGAGCCGGTGGTCAGGACGTCATCGATCAGCACGAGATGGCCCTCGTCGATCGATCGAGGGCGTAGCGGTCGGGCGCGAAACGCCACCGGCTTCCTCGCATGCTGCGGTGCGCCCGCTCGACGACGCCATACAACGGGACCCGACAGCACGTCGACGATCTCCACGTCCCTGTGTCGGGCGATCATCCGTGCGATTGCCCGAGCAGGATCGATGCCATGGAGGATCCGGCGCGACAAGGCTCGAGGCACCGGCACGAGCACGGTTGCCTCGGGACGCATATGAGCGGCCATCGCCGTTGCGATCACGACTCCCGAAGCCATGCAGCGCCGGTACTTGAAGTTGTGGACCAGCTTCGCCGCAGCGCCGCTGTGATGGAAGGCCGCACTCGCAACGACGTCACCGACCATCCGATCGGGAACGGGCCGGATGGTCGATCGACATCGATCGCACAGTCCGCGTGATGGCGACGAGCAGCTGGGACAGACCACACGTCAACGCTATGCCCCGGGTGTGACGCGTCTCGAGCTCCAGGCTCAGCGTCGGCTGTTGCCGCGACTCAGGTTCCGTGTTGCCACGAGGCGAGGTAGTCGACCTGTTCGTCCGTGAGAGGTTCGAGCGAGCCATCCATCGCCTCCAGCTTCAGCCTGGCGACCTCCTCGTCGAGCTCAGCCGGGAGCCGGTAGACCTTCGGATCCAGCTGTTCCCCGTTCTGGACGAGCCACTCTGCGGCGATGGCTTGATCGGAGAACGACAGGTCCATCACGTCTGCCGGATGTCCCTCGGCGGCGCCGAGGTTGACGAGCCTGCCTTCAGCGACGACGAGGATGCGGCGACCGTCGGGAAGCGTGAACTCCTCGAGGTTGTCCCGAATGATGCGTCGGGAGGTCGCCATCTCTGAAAGGGCTTCGAGATCGAGCTCGACGTCGAAGTGACCTGCGTTGGCGACCACGGCGTTGTCCTTCATCTTCTCGAAGTGCTCGCCGCGGAAGACTCGGATGTTGCCGGTCGCGGTGATGAACACGTCACCGACCTCGGCCGCCTCACTCCCCGACATGACCCGATGGCCTTCCATCGCAGCCGCAACGGCGCGAATGGGGTCGACCTCCGTCACGATCACATCGGCTCCCATGCCTTTGGCCCTCGTGGCGATGCCCCATCCGCAGTCCCCGTACCCGGCAACCACGACCTTCTTCCCTGCGAAGAGCAGGTTGGCGGCACGGAGGATCCCATCGAGCGATGACTGACCGGTGCCATGACGATTGTCGAACAGGTGCTTCGTGTCCGAGTCGTTCACCGCAACCACCGGGAACCGCAGGACGCCATCGTCGGCCATGGCCTTGAGCCTGATCACTCCCGTCGTCGTCTCTTCCATGCCACCCAGGACGGGCTGCTCGCGACGCTCTTGGTGGAGCACCGTGGTCATGTCAGCGCCGTCGTCGAAGATCAGGTGCGGCTCCGTGTCGAGCACGGCGCTGATGTGCTCGTAGAAGGTCTCGGCATCCTCTCCCCGGACCGCAAACACCGGAATGCCGGCATCGACGAGCGCCGCCGCAACGTCATCTTGGGTGGAGAGCGGATTCGACGCACACAACGCCACCTGCGCCCCGCCGGCCACGAGCGTCATCATGAGATTCGCCGTCTCGGATGTGACATGCATGCAGGCACCGATCCGGTAACCGGCGAGCGGCTTCTCGTCTTCGAAGCGCTCACGAATTGCCGCGAGGACCGGCATGCGGCGAGCTGCCCATTCGATTCGGAGATGCCCTTGCTCGGAGAGGCCGATGTGGGCGATGTCATGTTGCACGGATTCCCCCGTCGTCACTTGCTCCACACGATGGTAGGTGCGGTTGCGGACGGCCCTGGAGGTACTCAATATCCAATCGTTGGATGCCGATGACTCTTGAACGGACAGCCGACGGGAGTGCTCGTGAACAGGACAGTCTTCTTCGTGGCGATTGCGCTCGCCCTGGTCGTCAGCGCCTGCGCATCCGACCCCTCCGGGGTCTTCGCCGATGAACCGACGACCACGACGACAGAGGTGACGACCACCACCGAAGCGACCTCCACGACCACGACTGCCGCTGCGTCGACCACCACTGAGGCGCCGTCGACCACGACCACCACGGCGGATGCTGCGGTGGCAGGATCGTCAGAGCTCGAAGCACTCCTCGAACGCATGTCCAGCAGCCCGACGCCGGCGTCCGGCCGGATGGAGGGCACCATGGAGGTGTCGGGCCTCGATCCTTCCGAGAGCGGGATCTCGGAGGCGACCATTCGCTTTGCGACGGCGTTCGACGCCGAAACGGGCAACAGCTCGTTCCTCATGGATTTCTCCTCGCTCGAGGAGGCCGTCGACGTGGATGAAGACGATCCGTGGGCGAGCCTCGCCGCCGGGCTGGTCGGTCCGATGGAGTTCCGACAAGTCGATGACCGAGTGTTCATGAACGCACCGTTCTTCGCCCTGCTGCTCGGCGCGGAGACCACCTGGGTGTCGATGCCTGCCGAGGAGGGCACCGAGTTCTCCTCGGGGTTCGAGGCGGTGCCGTCGGACCCCGAGTCGGTGATCGACGCATACGGTGAGGCGAGTGCGACCGTCGAGGACCTTGGAAGCGAGACCGTCAACGGCGTGTCCGCGACCCACTATCGGGTCACCTTCGACACGTCAGCGATGATCGACGAGCTCTCAGCAGCCGAACGCGAAGAGCTCGAGGCGTCTGGCGTGTTCGCCGACGGAATCCTGCCGATGGACGTGTGGATCACCCCCGAGGGGTACCTGGTCCGGCTGGTCGTCGAAATCGATGGATCATCGGCCGAGGCCGCAGGCGAGGCATTCGGGTCGGCGCGCCTGACCTACGACGTCTTCGACCTGAACGGGGATGTCATCATCACGGCGCCTCCGGCCGGGGATGTCACGCCCATCGAGGACCTCGAGGATCTCAGCTTCGGCTTCGATCTGGACTCGTGATCCCGCGGCGGCCTCTGCTCGTCATCCGTCGGGAGCCTCTGCGTCGTCGATCAACATGATGGGGATTCCGTCTTCGACGGGATAGGCACGTCCGCAAGCACCGCAGACGAGCGCCGGCGGATCGGGCCTCTCGGACAACGGCCCAGCGCACGCAGGACACTGCATGATCTCGAGCAGCTCGGGTGAGATCAGTGGCTTACCGTCGGTCATGATGCCTCCTCGATGATGCTGCGGACGTCGGCAGCCAGCGCTGTGACGGCGTCGTGATCGGGCGCCTCGACGTTGAGTCGGAGCACCGGCTCGGTGTTCGATGGCCGGAGGTTGAACCAGTGATCTCCGAGATCGATCGTGAGACCATCGAGGAGATCGGGCTCGACCTGCGGATATGCCCGTTGGACTGCGGATGTCGCTGCATCTTTGTCCGGAACGGTGAAGTTGATCTCTCCCGACTGCGCATACGGTTCGTACCGCCGCCGCAATTCCGACAGCGGTATGTCCGCGTCGGACAGCACCCTCAGCACCACGAGCATCGCCATGACGCCGCTATCGGCTCGGTAGTTGTCTCGGAAGTAGTAGTGACCCGAGTGCTCGCCGCCGAAGACGGCGTCGGTCTCGGCCATGACCGCTTTGATGAACGAGTGCCCGACCTTCGTCCGGACGGGCACTCCCCCAGCCGCCCGGACGGTCTCGGGCACGGCCTTGGAGCAGATCAGATTGTGCACGACCGTCGAACCGGGGTTCTGCTCGAGGTACCAGTCCGCAACGATGGCGGTGGTGGTGCTTCCGGGCAGGGGTACCCCGAGGTCGTCGATGAAGAAGGCGCGATCGGCGTCGCCGTCGAACGCCACACCCAGGTCGGCACCGCGCTCGCCGACCA
>JASJCF010000105.1 GCA_030066265.1 Acidimicrobiia bacterium
GCCGTGGCACCCGCTTGATCAACGGTCGACCGGGCGCTGCCGGCTGCGCCTCCAGCGGTCTCAGCTGCCTTCCCGAGATAGACGGCCACCTGGTCGACCAGGTCCTCAGGGACGGCGCTTCGAATGTAATCAGCCACCATGGTCACGACCTCGACGACCGTCTCGGTCGGCAGACCGGTTCGGCGCTGGATGTCTTGAATCAAGTCCTCCATCTGGCCTCCTTCTGCGACCATCCTACCGCCGGGACCTAGGCCCAGCCGAGCTCGTGCAACCGCTCGTCGCTCAGGCCCAGGTGGTGACCCAGCTCGTGCAGCACGGTGACGCGGATCTCATCTCGCAATTCCTGTCGACCGAGCCCGAGCGCCATGTGCGGCTCGTAGAACACGATGATCCGGTCTGGTGCGACGGCGTAGTAGTCCACGCCACGTTCGAGGAGCGAGACACCCTCGTAGATTCCGAGCAGTCCTTCTCCGGTTGGGTCGTGGCTCCGAGTCGGCCGGGCCTCAACCACGACGTAGACGTTGTCCATCTGCTCCTTCACCCAGTCGGGGAGGTCGGCGAGCACGCGTTCGACCTCGTGTTCGAAGGCCTCGATGGTCATTCGGTGAGCGATCAGTGCGCCTTCCGGATGAGCCAGATCGTGAGCCCGAATGCAAGAACGGATGCCGGGACGACGAGGTCAGGCCACGTGAACACCTGGTTCTGGATAGCGCCCTTGAGGAAGAGGACGGCGAGGAGCACGGCGATCACTTCGAGCAGCTTGACCTTGAGATCCGTGACGCTGCCGACCTTGAGCCAATCCGGGGCGTTCACACGCTCGCGCTCGGATTCCCACTCCTCGGCGTCGGCAACGATCCAGAGGCTGTAGACGCCGTAGGCGAAGACCAGGAGCACGAGCCCGAGCAGGAACTGATCGAGCGCTGATATGAAGTCGACGGTGGTTGCGAGCGCTGCGTCCGAGGACAGGGCCTTGAATTCGTCTGCGCCGAGGTACACGCCGATGGCCTTGATCGTCGTGACGGCGCCGATCAAGAACATCGTCACGGCCCCGACGGCACCGAACACCACGGCGACGATGCTGACGTACCGGCTGCGGAAGATCGCTTCAACCATGGTCCACCTCCTCGGCGTCCAACCTAGTCCCTGTGTCCGAACTGCTTGAGCCAACACAGCCGGCGACCGACGGACTCTCGGTACACCGGCACCGGTGCGACAATTCACTCCAACCACACACGAAGGAATCCGATGGACGGAAACGCGACCTTCAGTCACTCGAACACAGCGATCCTGGCGGTTGCGGCGGTCCACGCCCCGCACGTCGTGACATCGCAGGAGTTCGACGAGCGGCTTCAGCCCACATACGACCGGCTCGGGACTCAGGCGGGACTCCTGGAGAATCTCGCCGGCATCAAGGAGCGGCGCTGGTGGCCCGAGGGCTACTCATTCACGGACGCTGCCTCCGAGGCCGGAGCAAAGGCCCTCGAAGAGGCTGGCATCCGGCCAGACCAGATCGGGCTGCTCATCGACACGTCGGTGTGCCGGGATCGCCTGGAGCCATCGGCCGCCGTCACCGTGCATCAGCAACTCGGGCTTCCCAGCTCATGCATCAACTTCGACCTCGCCAACGCATGCCTCGGGTTCATGAACGCCGTGCAGCTCGCTGGCACCATGATCGACAGCGGGCAGATCTCGCACGCGCTCATCGTCGACGGAGAAGGCAGCAGGCACACTCAGCAGCAGACCCTCGAGCGCCTGTCCGGCGAGGACACCACGGTCGAGGATCTCTTCCTGGAGTTCGCGACGTTGACCCTCGGCTCGGGAGGGGCGGCCATGGTGCTGGGGCGTGCGAGCGAACACCCTGATGCCCATCGCGTCGTCGGTGGCATCGCCCGCAGCGACACGAGCACCCACGAGCTGTGCATCGGCACCATCGACCAGATGCGCACCGACACCAGAGGCCTGCTCGACGCAGGGCTCGATCTCGCAAAGAGAGCCTGGGTCGGGGTCGAGGAACGGGGCTGGCTCGACATGGACCGCTACATCATCCACCAGGTCTCGTCTGTTCACACGTCGATGATGTGCGCCCAGCTCGGCATCGATCCCGCAAAGGTCCCGCTGACTTTCGCCGAGTACGGGAATGTCGGCCCGGCATCGATCCCAATCACCCTCGCCGAGGTTCAAGACACGCTCCGGCCTGGAGACCGCATCCTGTGCCTCGGGATCGGCTCGGGGATGAACGCATCCGCAACCGAGATCGTGTGGTGACGTCGGCGTCGCCCGAGCCAGCGACACTCCCTCCTTCCGGGCTTCCCGGGCTCGATGCCGAATGGTCCCGACTGGTCACGGCACGAGATGCCGAGGGAATCGACCGGACGTGGCACGTCCTCGATACGGGAGCCACCGAGGAGACCTCCCTCACCCTGCTGTGCGTTCACGGCAACCCCACGTGGTCGTACGTGTGGAGGAGCGTGCTCGGCGGTGCCCCGAAACACCTTCGGGTGGTGGCTGTCGACCAGCTCGACATGGGGTTCTCGGAACGGACCGGGACCGAGCGGAGGCTCGAACGCAGGATCGATGACCTGTCGTCGGTGGTCGATGCCCTCGGCATCGATACGCCGATCATCACCGTTGCCCACGACTGGGGAGGGCCGATCTCCATCGGCTGGGCACAGCGACATCGCAAGCGCCTGGCCGGCATGGTGCTCATGAACACGGCTGTCCATCAGCCCGAGGACGCCAGAGCGCCGTCGCTGATCCGGGCCGTTCGCACGCCAGGCATCCTGGATCAGGTGGCAGTGAGGTCGACGGGCTTCGTACGGGGAACCACCGCTCTCATCAAGGGGCGCACGGATCGCGCCGTGAAGAGCGCGTACCTCGCGCCGTACCGCACCGCTTCGCGGCGCACGGCGATCGGATTCTTCGTCAGCGACATACCGCTCGAGGATGACCATCCGAGTGCCGCGGCGCTCGATGCCGTTGCCGATGGACTCGACGACATGGCCGATGTCCCGGTCCTCCTGCTGTGGGGTCCGTCCGATCCGGTGTTCTCGGACCTCTACCTCCACGACCTCGAGGATCGCCTTCCCGACGCCGACGTGCATCGTTTCGTGGGAGCGTCCCACCTCCTCCCTGAGGACGTCGACGTGGCGACGCCGATCTTCGATTGGATCGCTGCACGAGATCGCACGCCGCAGCAGAGCCCACGCACCACCGGGGGCCGCCGAGCGTGGGAGGCGATCGAGGGGCTCGCCGAGAGCGACGATGTCGCTGTCGTGGAGATGGTCAGCGGGGGAGAGCCGCAGTCGATCAGCTTCCGCGAGCTTGCCGCCGAGGTCCGACGAGTCGGCTCCGGACTCCGTGCGATCGGCGTTGGGGCCGGTGATCGAGTCGCCCTCATGATCCCGCCAGGCCTCGAACTCTCCGTCTGTCTGTATGCCTGCTGGCGAATCGGTGCAGTGGTCGTGGTCGCCGATGCGGGCCTCGGCGTACGCGGCATCGGCCGGGCGTTGCGCAGCGCAGACCCCGACTACATCATCGGTGTCCCCAGGGCGCTGGCGGCTGCGCGAGCGATGGGATGGCCCGGTGTGCGGATTGGCGCCGGTGCGATGTCGCCATCGGCTGCCCGGATGGTCGGCGCCACGTACACCCTCGCCGGTCTGCCCCAATCCGGCGTCGAGAGCGACCTCCCTGATCCTCCCCACTTCGAAGCGCCCGCGGCGGTCGCATTCACGTCCGGGGCGACCGGACCGGCAAAGGGCGTGGCGTATCGGCACGGCCAGCTCGATGCGCAACGGGCCGCGCTGGAGTCGCTCTACGGCATCGGGCCGGACGACAGCCTTGTTGCTGCTTTCCCCCCGTTCTCGCTCTTCGGCCCGGCCATGGGCATCCCATCCGTGGTGCCCGTCATGGAGGTCACGTCGCCCGGAACGCTCGAAGCGTCCGCCCTCGCCGATGCGGCAAGGGCGGTCGACGCAACCTTGGTCTTCGCCTCACCGAGTGCGCTCGCCAACGTGCTTGCCACGGCTGACGCCTTGTCGCCTGCCCAGCGCGAGGCGCTCGGTCGGATACGGCTGCTGCTCTCTGCGGGGGCGCCGGTCCCTCGGGACACGCTCGAAGCGCTTCGGTCACTCATGCCGAAGGCAGAGGCGCATACGCCCTACGGCATGACCGAGACCCTCCCGGTCGCCGACATCACCCTCGAGGGCATCAACGGTGCCGGGCCTGGGCTCGGGGTGTGCGTCGGACCGCCGCTGCATGGCGTCGAGGTGATGATCGATCCGCTCGACGAGGTCGGTGACCCGGTCGGCAAGCTGACGGACGAACCGGATGTCTCCGGTGAGGTCTGCGTGCGTGCGGCACACATGAAGGACGAATACGACCGTCTCTGGCACACCCAGCATCGGTCGGCGACACCACCGGGCTGGCACCGCAGCGGCGACGTGGGGCACTTCGACGAACAGCGGCGGCTGTGGATCGAGGGACGTCTCGTCCATGCGATCGCGACAGCGGACGGGGTCCTGACTCCGCTGGCCCTCGAGCAGCGCTTCGCATCTGCAGAGGGAGTGCGCGCAGCAGCGGCGGTCGGCGTCGGCACCAGGGGTGACGAGCGGGTCGTTGCGATCGTGGTGCCGGACGAGCCCCCGTCCCGTCCGGCCCTTGGTCTGGATCCCCTCGCTTCGGACGTGCGGTCGACGGTGGATGTCGATGTCGCTGCAGTGCTCGTCGTTCCCGAGCTTCCCGTCGACAAGCGTCACAACGCCAAGGTCGATCGGCTTCGCCTGCGGCGATGGGCGGCGTCGGTGCTGGCCGGCAACCGGATCGGCAAGCCATGAACGTCCTCGTCACCGGCGCCACCAGCCTGCTCGGTGCGGAGACGACACGTCGACTCGGCGCGGCCGGGCATCGGGTACGGACCCTGCAACGGTCCGGCGACATCGCCGGGCGCGACACCGTGCGGGGTGACATCACCGACCAGTCCGCCGTCGCCCGGTCACTGGACGGGATCGACACCGTGGTGCATCTCGCGGCGCTGGTGGGCGCCACCGGGCCCTGGCACGAATACGAGCGGGTCAACGTCGGGGGAACCAGCGTGGTCCTGGAGCAGGCAGCCGCCGCAGGGGTAGAGCGCTTCGTCTTCGTGTCTTCACCGTCCGTGGCACACGGCGGCGCGCCCATCATGGGCGCCGGGGCAGATCCGGCCGATCCCTCACGTGCCCGCAGCAACTACTCGAGGAGCAAGGCGATGGCGGAGATCATCGCCCTCGACGCCGATCAGACCTCGATGCGCGTGGTTGCCATCCGGCCGCATCTCGTCTGGGGACCTGGTGACCGCCAGCTCATCGGTCGGATCGTGGATCGTGCGCGGGCAGGGCGTTTGGCGACCATCGGCACCGGTTCCGCATTGATCGACACGACGTACATCGACAACGCAGCAGACGCGCTGGTAGCAGCGACACAGCGGGCCGAGGCTCTCGGAGGGTCAGCGCTGGTGGTGTCGAACGGCCAGCCACGCCCGGTGGCCGAGATCATCGACCGGGTGCTCCGAGCGGCCGGTGAGCCACGCGTCAAGCGCAGCGTCCCGAGGGGCGTTGCCCGCACCGGTGGACGAGCGGCCGAGTGGTACTGGAGCCGAACCGGACGATCCGACGAACCGCCGATGACCGCCTTCGTCGCCGAGCAACTGTCGACCGCCCACTGGTTCGACCAGCGAACAACTCGACAGGCGCTCGGCTGGCAGCCGATGGTCGGCATCGACGAGGGCTTCGAGCGATTGGCGGCTTGGTACCGCACGGGCAGCTCGAAAGCAGACTGAGGTCTGATCTGGGGTCAACCGGGTGGGGCGGCGAAGGCTCGTCCTCTTCTGCCGCTTCTGACGAGCTCGATCTGGACGCTGACCTCGCTATCCGCCTCGATGTGCTCCGTTGGGATGCCAAACAACTCCAACCCCACCGTCACCGTGTGGCAGGCCAGCGATCGCGGCCGTGCCCAGATGCAGCGAATCGGCATGATGAGGGATGGCCGCAGCGCAGCGGGTCGTTTCCTCCGGCATCGGTCATCCAGCGGACGTCGTCGTGGTCTCGGACACGCAATTCGGGGGTAGGTCGTTGCCGCTCACCTTGAAGTCGTCGCATGTCAGGACGAGGTCGTTGCGAGCGCCGAAGAGGAATCCCACGACGAGAAACACTGCGACGGTTGCGATGACGGCCGTCTTGTGCGTTCGGGGGAGGTTCGCGAACTCGGTGTTGATCGCCGTGATGAGGACCCAGCCGGCCAATGGCAGTGCCACGAAGGTGACCGCAAGCGTGACTCCGCTGAGAATGGCTTCGGCGTTGTCGGCCTCGGTGTTGTTGTTGATCCAAGCAACGATGAGCCAGAACGTTGGAAGCAGGAGCACCAGACGCCGGGGCCATGTCCGCGGAGGCAGCTTGGTGACGATCGATGCTCCGAACAAGATCGTCGAGACCACCCACACGGTGAAGATCTGGTCGAAGAAGACAGAGTCGAAGGCCCCGTAGTTGAACCCAACCCCGAAGGCGACCGCAGAGGCTCCAGCAGCAATGAGGAGTGCTGCCCGGTCCGACGCAGGGCTGTCGACCGCCAGCGACTCGATCGGGTCCGTCTCAGCCACACCCCGACCTTAGTTCGATGCCAGAATGGCGAAGGGGTGCGGCGAGCCACCGGCATGGATCAAGCAAGCGGATCCTCTGCAATAGCCGACGAATCCTTCGACTGAGAGGGGCGACGACCCATGCGCACGCTGGGCAACATCCTGTGGCTGATCTTCGGTGGGATCGCGATGGCACTGGCGTATGCCCTTGCCGGGGTGGTGATGTTCATCCTGATCATCACCATCCCGTTCGGGATCCAGGCGTTCAAGCTCGCAGGGTTCGCCCTGTGGCCGTTCGGGAGAGTGATGGTCGACATCCCGGGCAAGAGCGGAGGATGTCTCACCACACTCGGCAACGTCTTGTGGGTCGTCCTGGCCGGGATTTGGCTGGCGATCGGGCACCTCTTCTGGGCGCTCATCCTCGCCATCACCATCATCGGCATTCCCTTTGCCGTTGCCAACGTCAAGCTGGCCGGCGCTGCGCTGGTTCCCTTCGGACGCACGGTGATGTCCAAGGAAGCCGCTGAAGCCAGGAACTACCAGGTCGTGGTGGGCGTCGAACCGTTGGGATAGCGGTCTGGCACGACGCCCGGTCAGATCCCCGGGTGTCCGCCTGATCGATCGAATCCGTAGGGGAGCTCGAGGCGGTTGTCGGCGAGCAGGTCCGGATCCTCGAGGAGGTCACTCGTACGGACGTCGGCCACCACCCGACCCCCGTTCATGATGACGGATCGGGGACAGAGCTCGAGGGCGAGGGGCAAGTCGTGGGTGATGACGAGCTGCGTCATCGGCAGATCGGACAGCGTTCCGATCAACTCCCGCCGCCCGGCAGGATCGAGGCCGGAGGTCGGCTCGTCGAAGACGAGCACCTCGGGCTCCATCGACAGCACGGTCGCCAGCGCCGCCCGGCGCTTCTCGCCGCCGCTGAGGTGGTGCGGAGGTCGATCGGCCAACTCGCTCCCGGAGACCACCTCCAGCGCAGCATCGACACGCTGGTCCAAGGCCTCACCCGTCATGCCGAGGTTCGCTGGGCCGAAGGCCACGTCCTCTCGCACGGTGGGCATGAAGAGTTGGTCGTTCGTGTCCTGGAAGACCAGGCCCACCATCCGGCGTACCTCTCGGTAGTTGTCTTCGACGACCGAAACTCCGGCGATGGTGATCGTCCCTGCGTGTGGTTGGAGGATCCCGTTGAGATGGAGTGCGAGGGTCGTCTTCCCCGCACCGTTCGGGCCGAGGATCGCAACCCGCTCGCCCGCTGCGACCTCGAGATCCACCCCCTGGAGAACCTT
>JASJCF010000106.1 GCA_030066265.1 Acidimicrobiia bacterium
GTAGTGTCCAGCACCACGTGGCCTTTGATGCCTGTCAATAGCGTTGTTTCTACGTCGCGCCCAGCGCTGGCGAATGGTGTTGTACGCTCTATGGTGACTTCGTAAGAACCTGGGGTTAATGGACCGCTGCTCACTGTCGCTCTGACTGCGCGCCGCTGCTTATAGCGCCAACTCTTATTAACAACAATAGGCGGATCAATTGGGCTGCCGTCTGCAGGATCAATACGCTGGAACGTGAACACCATATCCACGCGCTTGTAGTTTTGATCGCCGTCCGCGTCAATGTCCATCAAGCCCTGCGGGAAAACAATATCACAGGATGCTTCGTTTATTTCCTGGCCTGTTTTCTGTGTACGGTATGGCCCTGCCACCATCGGATTGACTACCGCATTGACAGTCACAGTTCCATTGAGCGGATTTTCCTGCGCAACGCGGCCTTGATCTACCCAGCGTTCCCAAACTGTCAGTGTTCCGTCACCGTTATTTCGAACGGCGCCAGCGACCATATCACCATTGTTATTCAGTGTACTGGCGAATGTGAGCACATCGCCTTCAGTGATTAATGTAGTGTCAGGTATGCCAACAATCCTACCTAACGTGTAATCGCCTGTAGACGGATCCACCGTTGACGCAAATGCATTGCCGCCAGTAATTGGAACCGGAACAAGCACCGGATCATTGACTGAATCGTTAAACTCATACGTGTCAATCTCAGGTGACGTGTAGACGTTCTCCCAAAACTTACTGGCGTTAGAAGCGTTGGCGACTTTAGCGTTTACGTCTGCTTCGATGACACCTAATGTCTGGTTATGATCGTCTGGCCCGTACAGCCAAAACTGAACGATACCAGGCGCAAGTATGTCAATCGGCGTATCACCTACCGTTATTTGATCGACCGTGTAATCACCTTGGCCGAGGCACAACAATTCATCAATGAATTGATCATTGGAGTCCTCTACATAGTAAGTGTATGGCGCCGCTGCGTAATCGGGAGGAAACGATACCGTTCCATAATGGGCAGTGATCGGCTCACCTAATCGCGACCGGTTGCGCGTCGGGTTGATGCTGTAAACCGGCGAATCTTCTCCTTTGCCGATGTTGGGGGCTTCCGGGCCAAACAACAAATTAATGGTAAATCCAATTACCAGGCCAATAGTCGCCTGAATCAGTATTGGCATTAGAAACTCAGCCGTAAGGTACGTGGCTGCAAACTCAGCACCCATCGGCATGACCAACATCGTCACACAATCGTTTTCATTGACTGGATAATCCAGATCCTCGACAGGTAAGTATTCATTGCCAATAAATGTTGCTAGGCCGCCATCAAATCCGTGCGGATAGTTTTCGACTAAAAAATCAATAAGCAGAGTGCCAGGCTTAAGCTGATGCGTCTCTTTGCTGGATGAATCCAGCGGATTGAAGAATAACCTCAACTCACACACGGGCGCCATTCTCCAAATGTGATAGAAGGAAACCGCATATAAAATCTATGCATCGGCTCATATATTACGCCGATACCATTGTAGGCGTGTATGACGCCTCCGGCAAAAAACAACCCGATGTGGTGAGCCAGGCGATGGCCTTTGCACACAACAAAACAACCATCGACCGGCTCATTTAACGTGATCCAATCGCCGCTGCTGATTATGTCATTAATGTGTAATCCACGCTCACGCAGATCACTGAAGTCCTTGCGCCAGTCTGGCAGTTCAATGTTGAACATGTCGCGGTAAATCATTACACAGAGGCCGTAACAATCTACTGCATCCGGTCCGCGCCCGCCGAGTTCGTAGGATTTGCCCACATAATTGTTAAGCCAGTTATGATCGCCAATATTTCTCATCGCGCGAGCCCAGGATACAGTGCAGTATCATAAAGCATGGCAGGAAATGGCAGCTTGCGTAGACGCGCCAGGCCAGCGTTGAACGCGAGTATGTTTTCATTAGCAGATATAGAATCCACTGTCAGCTTGAGAGGCGGAGAATTCTGCACTGTAGTAGGATCAGACGCGAGGTATACGCGATAGAGCACTTCAATAGATTCGGTTGGCTTCTGCGCAAGCGTTTCTAATTGCTCCATCAGCGCGCGGCTGGCGTTATCTATCGCCACTTGCAATGTAAAATTGCCCTCATGTGCCGACTTGGGCGATATCACCGAAAACGGTAAGAATTCAAAGAATACTTTTGACCCACTTTCAAGATTAGCTTCCCAACCTGCCAACTGATTTGTGATGTATACAGCACCATTATCAAAGCCGGAATGATTGAGCTGCAAGCACTCGACATAAGTATCAGTCACCGGCGCGTGAGAGTAGACGTATTTGAGCTTGTCACTAATCGTCATCAGTAAGCGCCTCGACCACGACTTAGCGTATAGTTTCTCTCTAGTGCGGTAGATACCGCATTGCCTCCCCTATCAATAGAGGCGGCGACATTGGCCATGACTATATCAAGTGTCAATTGACCGTCACTCTGTCGTGGATTGACTGATACCCCTGGTGCATTGTTGTTGACAATCACATTCATGGGCTCAGACTGTACACCAAGTTGCCCTCGGCTATTGCGCCGGAGCGGAAGGATTGCTTCCGGCCCCGCTTCTCCCATGAGTCCGGCGCCGTTGGCCATAGGAAATATAGTAGGGCTGTTAACTACCCCACCCTTGGCAAAGGGAACCACCTCACCCCCGCTAAATACATTACCATTCGCACTCGGAAGCAGGCTGCCAGCGGCATTACCAAACGCTGTACCCGGGAAAAGATTGGCGAGGAACTGATAAGCGGCTAACTTGCCCAACTCTACCAAAATCACCTGCACCATATTCTTGAAGGCGTCTGACAAGTCTTGTGTCCCCTGCGCCACACCTGTAATGGCTCGATCAAATGACCGGGCGAATATCTCCGCACCTTCTGCGGCAAGGCTGAACGCTTCTGGCGCCTCCTCGACAATACCCATTACATCCTCAAGCGAGGATAGCCATTGATTGTCTTGCAGCCTGCCTTCTGACTCTACAAAATCCCTTGTATCAAAGCCTAAATTTTCGTCTGTGTCTGTTTCAAATTTTATTGCTTCTCTTCTTTTTCCAATTACTTCAATCTCTTGCAGCAATTTATCTGTTTGCGTTTCTACCTCTTTAGAAAATTCCTTCTCTGCGCTTGTCAGAATCCTTAGCGCCTGCTCAAATTCTCTGGTTGTCTCTATGGTATCCCTGAGATTTGAATTTCTTATGTCGCCATTTAATGCAAATTGCGCTAACTCTTCGTTTAATTGTTGCGCTACCTCAAGGGTTCTGGTTTCTTCTTTGCGTAGTGCCTCAAACAGCGGTGCAGTTTGCCTAAGTTGTTCTGCTGTTAAACCTAGCGACTCGGCAACTTTATCAAAACGGCTTTCAAAAGCCGCCCCTCTTGTCCGACCACCTGTTCCAGGTGACCGCGTTGGAATAGCAGGAAGGGCGTTTACAGCTTCGTTTAGGTCCAGCGTGGCAATCAGTTTCTGATATTCAAGCGTGGTTTTCATCAGTTGCTGCGTAGCTTCATCTGCCTGAAGGTATTGTTCTACATAGTTTGAGAGGTCAAGGGTTTGAAATGTTTTCCCTATATCACCAAGACTTTCGTTTAAATTACCAAGACTTGTCTCAAGATCGTTTGCTTTCTCATTAGTGTCACTCATTGCAGAAATGAGAGCAGGAAGGGCAGCGGCAACAACACCAATAGCCGCACCCCAGGCACCCATGCCAACTGTGAGCTGCGGCAACTGCTGGCCAAGCGCACGCATTGGATCTTGCCCGGACTGAACCTGGACAATAAAGTCCTGAACCTGGTAACCAGCGTTCTGCGCTACGTTCCCGAAACGGGCGGTTGACTTGGTAGCCCTGGCAACATTACCAGTGCTGCCGGACATCCTTTTTAATTCGTTGTTGGCTTCCTTTAACTCTTGAAGCCCCACCATGCGGAAGGTTACGGGGACTGTGTAATCTGCCATTTATTTAGCCTCCGTTTTCTTGTCATGGGATGCGACCCAATCCCGGTCAATCTCAAGTATCTGCCTGACAAACAGATCGCCCAGCTGGTGACGATCAGAGTAATCCTGTATAGCTGTCAGGGGGATAAAGCCTAACCCCATGCCGTTCTGTCTACAGGTGGCTAACTCGGCATATGCCTCTATCAACCACCCACAATGCGCAATGTCGGGCGCTATGTCTTCCTGGTTTAACTGGCCGCGCTTTGCAAGTTCGGCGTTAAACTTTTCCTTGCCTGACCACTTGTCTTTCCATCGGAAGAATTCGCAGGCTTTTTTGTTTCGGCATCGGCCTCGCCCTCCTTCTGGTTGGTGATCTTGACAACCTCTGACCACAAGTCCTCACAGGCGTCTGGCATGGCCAATAGTTTCTCGATCGTGTATCCGTCCCACCCTTCTACCTTTCGAATAGACGTTTCCGCGAATGCCTTTATTTGTATCTCTGCCATTTGAACCAGTGATACATCTTTAGAGACATACTCCCCTGACTCTGGATCCATCTTGACAGTAGAGGCAATCACAGTCCTCTGGAAACGCTTGTTCGCTTTCCCTGGCAGCTTCACATAGAAAGTGACACCCTTCAGCTCTACCGCCTCTAGGTCTTCTTGATAGAACTTTTCAAATTCATTCATGTTCGCCGCCTCCTGGAGCGCCCTGGCCGTTTGAGGCTGGGCCTTAAGTTGCCATAGTGTGCAATTTGGATTCTAGGGAATGTCCCGCCACCAAGTCCCAGCTTCTTACCGGACACATAATCGTATTTAACCGCTAGCTGTTGTCCGTAGCGCTTCCTGAACTGCCTGGCTACGTGGTAAAGAATTCCGCCTTGCTGTGTGACTTCCAGTGTGTTGGCATAGTCTGTTTTTGCAACAACACTCACCACCGCCCTGTCGGGTAACATGCTTTCGGTTACTCTGCCAGTCAGTACCTCTATCTGAGCCTGGCCACCCACTTCCCGTATGTAGGTTGTCACACTGGCCAAATGCTCGCCCGTATTCTTGTATTGCAGAGCCTTATTGAATACGGCGTCAAACAAATCCCCTGCAGCTTGTGCAAGGAACTTGTTGTCATCACCACCGGCAAAGTGTATCGGCAGGTGAACAGGACGTTTGTTAATCAGGTTGAAGAACTCTTCCAACCGCTTGTCCTTGTACTGCGCGGATCCATGGCGATAAACAAGAGAATCCTTAACCGAATCGTCCAGGTTCATATGATAGCGTCTGACTTTATCATTACGACCTTCCCGCGTCCGTGCATTGAGCAATTGCACGGAAGTGTTTATAGCTCGCAGGTTGCGGGAAAGGTCAGACATTACAGCTTGTAAATCCTCAGTGCGCTTTCACCGTTGGGGCCCACCTTAGCTACACCAGATGCCTCTAGCATTGCATCCTCATTCTGCCCCGCTGCATTGGGGTCAGGAAACGACAATTGCACTGCAGGAAGATGAAAGGCAAATCCACCTTGCTGATTCTGCATAGTAAATGTCATTGAAACAGGTGTTTGTGTCAGCTTGGCAGGCATGAATGCCTCATAGCTGGTATTCGAGTTGTAAATATTGGCGGTAATATTAATAGCCGCCGTCCCCAGTGAATAACCTATTGGCGCCGCTCGTCCAATACAGGTCTGACTATTCAGGCCGTTGTCTAACTCAATGGTAAAGTTTTCAATACAGAATGTAGTCGCCAGTCCGTCACTCGTTACTAATGGGACATCAATCGATGCGTTCAGGGGATTACTGGTTCCGGCAGGGGTGATAGTGCCGCCATCCGTTTCAACCTGCTGTGCAAAGCTGGGGGCTTCCTGCTCGTAACCGTTACCGTTCATATTGAACGCACCGGTCACAATCTCACCGTAGGTGGCGTTAACACTGAACCCCGACACCAACTCACCCAAGTAGGTCTGTGAGTGCTCATCCGTTGTGGATTCCACAATTACGTCCTGATAAGCCTTGCCAATCAGGAATGACGTTTGTGTAGTACCGATATCAAGATAGGCCGGGATGTTTACGTCCAGAGTCTCCCCTGTGACAGCCTCCTCACCTCGCTTGGTCGCCACCGTGAATACAGTGGATGGTGTGTCCACTGATATCACTGAACACACAACCTGATCCCTGCCGGCAGGCGTGAACGTCACCAGCACTCCCGGAATCAGGTTAGCGAACTCAGCGCCAAGGGTCAGCGTGGCTTTCTGATTGTCCGTAGGATCCGGGGTAAGCGTAACAGTCGTATTGACTGTTTCCACTGCCACCCAGGTACTCATCATGCCCGCCTCAAAGAAGTCATCAAAGAACTGATCGGGCGCCAATTCGTAATCGATGGGGCCGACAACATCAAGCCCCGTAACAACCTGCCCGCCTGACATACGGTCAGTGCGGATAGCTGCGGATTCTGTAGTAGTCGGTGTTCCCGACAAGCCTTCGCTGGTGAATCTTGCGGTATTAAGGGTTACACCACTCAGCGGGGGCACTGGCTTGACACCGTAGGCCGCCTCTTTCATGTAGGTAACCTGGACCAGGTTTGCGCTGGACATGGTTTAACTCCTAGCCGCAGTCGCGGCGTGAATAAAATAGATTCGATGCCCAGCCCTTCCAGGCACCGCCATAGAGGCCAGTGCTTCCAGCCCCAAAGTCAGTAAAAGGATCACACGATTCAATCGTGATATTCCCACCTAACCGCCTGCCTCTTAAGGCTTCGCGGATTTCATCGCCCTTGGTAACAACAGGGCCACTCTCAAAGCCTGTAGGCACGACATAGTGTAAAACCACTGTCCCATCCTGCCGCCAGCCTTGATTCCCTTCGCCGCCGATACTCATCATGGTTTCATCAGCGGTAACGTATTGGATTAAAATTGCCTGGTCTTCAACATCGGTTAAAACATCTTCCAGCGTCACATAATCGGACAGATCAAAAACATCAATAGGAGCAGCAGCAGCTACAACCGCCGCCTCAATTGCCTGTCTCACATCTAGTGAACTCATCCTCTTACCGTCACTTCAATGGCCATTGTCTGGTCGCCAATAGACCGGGTATGTTCATCCCATAGGATAACACCGTATGCCCTGCCGCTGATTTCTATCCGGTCCTTTTGCTCAAGTGATCGTAAGCCATCGGGCAGGGACTCCTCCAGAATGATTAGTTTCAGGTCGCCCACTTCCACCGGCCCACCCTGCACAAGGTCACTCTCACGCCACCTTGAGACATGCGCTCGAGCGCCCGGTATGGCGGTAAATCCTGTCCCGTTGTTGAGCAGTATGGTGATGTCTTGGGCCAGAGGTCCGAGGAATCTGGCGTACACGTCCCGGTAATCACGCGCCCTGAAATACGGATAGTCTGCCGCTGGCTCGCTGATGTAGGGCGTGAAGCTAAAGGCTGCGTCTATTTCGACAGCCTGCCCCATCTGGACATCTTGCACGAAGGATGGCGACCAGCTCAGGGCTGTATCGACTTCCTGCGCCTGCCCCATCTGTATGGCTATGGGCGCATCGGACGTCCATGGCAAAGCTGTGTCTGTTTCCTGCGCCTGTCCCAGTTGTACCGCGTTTGGGTTTACTGTCGTCCAGGGCTGTGCTGTATCGGTTTCGATCGCTTGGCCCATCTGCACATTGATAGGCAGCCCCTTTACCAGCCAGGGCAATGACCTGTCAGTTTCAACAGCCTGCCCCATCTGGACGCTAACGGGGAAATCTTTTACCTGCCACTGAATGGCTACGTTTGTTTCGGTCGCCTGACCAAGCTGTACCGCGTTGGGGTTTTGTACGGCCCAAGGTAAGGCCGAATCAGATTCAATAGCCTGCCCCATTTGCACGGCAACAGGAATCTTTGCGGTCCAAGGCTGTGCGGAATTTGTTTCAGTCGCTTGGCCGAGCTGGACAAAAATAGGGTCAGCAATCGTAATTGTGAACGCATTGGTATCTGCGTTGTCCCCGCCGTCCGCGCCACGGATCAGCATCCCGACGAAGGTGCCCGCCTCGGTCGGCGTACCTTCAATGTTGCCCGTAGTGGCGTTGATTGTCAGCCC
>JASJCF010000107.1 GCA_030066265.1 Acidimicrobiia bacterium
GGCACCGAGGTGACGATCGACCCGGCCGACGGCCAGAAGCGGATCTGGATGGTGTGGGCGCACTGGTGCCCGTACTGTCAAGACGAACTCCCGGCGCTGGCGGCGTCGTACGACGACTACGCCGAGCAGTACCCGGGGATCTCGATCGCCACCGTGACGACCTCGATCGACCCAACACGAGGGAACCCGCTCGACGCCTACCTGGAGGCAAACCAGTTCCCCTTCCCGGTCCTGGTCGATGAGGACTCTTCGATGGCGGCCCAGTTCGGTGTCAGCGCCTTTCCGTTCTGGGTCGTGACCGACGGTGACGGCATCGTCCTCCTGCGCTCGGCCGGGTTCCTCGACGAACCGCAGCTTGCGAGCCTGATCGAGAGCCTCGACGCGTACGAGGCATAATTCCTTAGCGAACGACTCTGGAATATGTGATACTCTCGAGGAAGAGCACGGCAATCGTCGAGGTGCCGCACATGCGAGTCGATGACCCGGGCCTTCGCTCCGCCAACGGTGCGACCCGGAAACCACCCGTCGACCAACCACCGGTCGTGCAGCAGCCGCTTGCCTTCTCCGACGCTGCGGAAGCCGCTTCGTTCGCGCACACCATGGGCGGGGTTCGGAGCCAACTCGAGCAGACAGGCGACACCACAGTCGCCACGTCCGTCTGGAACCTCGATCGCCATCTCGAACCCACCAGCGGCGCGCTCACACCGATCGATCTGCGCAGCGCCATCGGGTCCCTGTGGAGAGATCTCATCGACGCCTCCCCCACCGGTTCCGCTCATGTGACCGTCGGGCCCGATGACGGTCGCGTGCTCAGATCGATGCTCGGGCTGACGCCGACGCTCGCCGCCGGTTGCGCCACCGTCGCCATGCGCATCTCGTCCAAGACCCCGAATGGGATCATCAAGGAAGCCGTTCGGTGCGCGCTCGACACCGGACAACCCACGTTTGTCAACGACGAGGCACTCACGAGGAGCTTGGGAAACGGATACGGAGTCGTTCCCGGTGGGTACGCACTCCCCTCCGACTGCGACCTGGCGGCTGTCGTGCGCCTGGACCTCGCGGACGCCGTGCGCAGACACTCCGGCGAGCCCGCAGACATCGCCGATCGTGCCATCCCGGCAGCAGTCGACGCTGCGATGGAATCACTCGAGACACAGGTGACGTTGGCATCTGCTGCAACCGGGTGCCGGCACACCGCTGCCATCGAGGTCGCCGGCCTGGCCGCTGCAGCGCAGCAGCTGGTCGTGCGTCGGGAACATCGGGAGCCCGTAGGTCCCTTCGGCTACGACGACACCGTGAACGATGCCGCGGCCGACCTCGCTGACGCCGTGATGGATGCCGTCGGTGAGCACGCCCTCCCGCGATGCGATGCAACGTCGGGAACGCCGCTCGTCCACGCAAGGATTTCGATCCCCGAACCGTCCGGCGGTGAGATAGGCGAGACCATGCGGCTCCTCGAGCAGATTCGGGCACTTGCGCCCATCCACCGGTCCTTCTACGGGCATGCCATGTCGGTTGTGACCGTCGACGAGACGATGCGGTCGAATCTCTCCGCTGCATCCGACTTCATTCGCGGTGCGTTCGCCTCAGGCCTGGGAATGGTCTCGCTCGCCATGTGCCCCTATCGACCGAGCCGATCGCAAGGGTCCATCCAGATGCCTGCGAGGGAGGCGTCATGAGCGCCACCGTCGGGGAAGGTCCGCACCAGCCCGTGACGGCTCCTCGCGGCTTGATCAACAGCATGGTGCCCTTCTCGTCCGTCGACGGGCCTGGAGGGCGCTTCGTGATCTTCATGCAGGGATGCAACTTCGACTGCATCTCCTGTCAGAACCCCACCACAATCGACGCAACGGGACTCGAAGAGCATCCGGCGAACGACGCGCTGCCAGATGATGTCGGCAAGAAGTCGGAGACTCGGTGGATGACCGTCGATGAGATCGTCGAGAGCATTCGCTCGGCCTTGCCCTTCATTCGCGGAGTCACCGTGTCGGGAGGAGAACCCACCCTGCAGACGGAGTTCCTGATCGAGCTCTTTCGCGAGATCCGAGGATCGGCAGACCTCAGCAGACTGTCGATATTGATCGACAGCAACGGCGCTGCACCGATCGAGGTCTGGGAGCGTCTTGCCCCCCTCATCGACGGTGTGATGGTGGATCTCAAGGCTTTGGATCCCGTCGTACACGAGACACTGACGGGCCACGACAACGCCATCGTGTTGCGATCGATCCGCCATCTCGCCAAGACCGGCAAGCTCAAGGAAGTCGAGGTACTTCCGATTCCTGGCCACAACGCCGACGATCGGAGTATCTACGCCGCTTCGTCGTGGGTGCACACCGTTGCCCGAGGTGTCCCGATCGGGCTCCTCAGGTTCCGCAGTGACCACGTGAGGCCCATTGCCGCCGACATCGTCGAGCCCACCGACGAGGAGATGGAGCACATGCGTGAGCTGATGATGACGTCGAACGTCATGGTGACGATCGCGTAGTCAGCTCAGCCGTGAGGCAAGGCGCCGCAGATTCGCCGACCACAGGGCCGACAGGATGGGCCGCGCGACGATTTCTCCGATCGGCCCTCCCAACGACCATGGGAGCGCCAACTGCTCCTCCCACGACACGCGCGTGCCCTCCCCTTCGGCCTCGATCACGATCGCGCCTGCCCCCGTGACGATGCCGACGTGGACCACCCCGATACGTTCACCGTCGACCCAATCGGTGACGATGATCCAATCCTCCGTGGTGAGCGGCCCTACGCGCGTGGGAACCCGCATCACCGTGCCTGCTCCGGATTGCGCTTCGCTCACGATCTCGACGGTTTCGGCGTCCTGCATCCACTCACCGTGGCTGGTGAGGTCCGCAACGTCAGCCCACACCACGTGTGGAGGAGCGTCGATGAACACCGAGACGGAGACATCCATCATGGCCGGCGCCTGCTTTCCGCCCGCGCCATCTCGCGCTTCTGCTGCCGTTCGACGATCGCCCGGCGTTTGTCGTGTCGCCGCTTGCCCTTCGCAAGCCCGAGCTCGACCTTGGCCTTGCCCTCAGCGAAGTACACCTGGAGCGGAACCAACGTCAATCCCTCCTCACGGATGCGGCCGAAGAGACGATCGATCTCCCTGCGATGCAGCAGCAGCTTGCGGGGGCGCTCCGGATCATGCCCGCCCCCCTCGGCAAACGAGTACGGCGAGATGTGTGCGCTCTCGAGCCACACCTCCCCGCTGCGAATGTCCGCATACGCGTCCTTCAGCTGAACTTGGCCGGCGCGCAGCGACTTCACCTCCGACCCGCGCAGCACCATGCCCGCCTCGTACGTGTCGACGATCTCGTAGTTGAAACGGGCTTTGCGATTGGTGGCAACGACCTTGCGTCCGGACATGCCCGAGAGTGTACGACCACCGGCTTTCAGCCTCCAGTTGTCAGTTGTCAGTTGTCAGTTGTCAGTTGTCAGTTGTCAGTTGTCAGTTGTCAGTTCTCAGTTCTCAGTTCTCAGTTCTCAGTTCTCAGCTACCAGTTCCTGAAGACTGAAGACTGAAGACTGAAGACTGAAGACTGAAGACTGAAGACTGAAGACTGAAGACTGAAGACTGAAGACTGATAACTGAAGACTGATCTACAGATACTTCGCTGGGTCGGTCGGCTGTCCGTTGATGCGGACTTCGAAGTGCAGGTGCGGACCCGTGGACACACCGGTGCTCCCCACGTATCCGATCACCGCTCCAGCTGCCACCTGCTGCCCCTGTGACACTGCGAATCTCGACTGGTGGGCGTAGAGCGTGACCATGCCGCCCCCGTGATCGATCATCACGGTGTTGCCGTACCCGCCCTTCACACCGGCGAGGATGACCGTGCCGGACTTCGCCGCACGAATCGGATCGCCTGTGGCGCCGTTCATGTCGAGTCCATTGTGCATCCGGTTCTGACCGGTGATGGGGTGCACGCGCATCCCGAAGCCACTCGAGACGGCGCCGGGCACCGGGCGAACGAACCCGCCCGACGATGTCGTGGGGTTGCTCGCAGCCGCAGCAGCCTCGATCGCAGAGCGGATCGAGGTCTCCTCACGAGCAAGGGCGGCCAGCTCACCCTCGAACTCGTCGATCTCGCGCTCGAGCGCTGCAAGCGTCTCTTCGACCTCTCGGGATGTCGCTTCGAGCTCAGCCTGTTGTTCGCGTGCGCGCATCTCGGACGCGCTGAACTGCGCATTCAGTTCTTCGAGGCCTGTGAGCTCTGCGACCACCGCAGCTTCGCGTTCTCGGATGACGGCCTCGATGGCCTCCTCCTCGCTCAGCAACGCTGCATATCGATTGGCAGCGGCGACGTTGCTCTCAGCGAGAAAGCCGAGGTAGGCAACCCCGACCGACACCCGGGTGACATCAGCAGCATCGAACGCTACGGCTGGTCGCACGGGGCCTCCACCCATGTAGGCGTCGAGGACGTTCCGCTGAGCCTGATCCTGAGCTTCCGAGCGGGACTTCCTGGTCGCAGCCAGATTCTCGAGCTGAGTTGCGAGTTCGGCTTGCACACCGGCCAAGTCCTCCGAACCCAATTCGATCGCGACCCGAATCGCGCCCATCTCACTGGTTGCGGCATCGATGGCAGACTGCTTCTCGGCGATGTCCTCCTCGAGGGCGATCAGACGCTTTGCCGTCCTGGACCGCTCGGCGGCGACGTAGCTGATCCGGCCGCGGATTTCGGCGATGTTCTCTTGGACGCGGTCGAGATCGGATTCCGTCACGGCGGCCGTCGGTGACGCCACGAGTCCGATCGTGAGGCTCAGAGCGAGGACGAGGAAGAAGAGCCGACGGGTCACGAGCGCAAGGTGCGGTGGACTGCAAGGCTCAAAGAGCTGCCGAGCAAGCCGGCAAGCACTCCGAACAGCAGGACCAGCGCACCCTGCCTCAGGAGGAAGTCGTTCTGGATCGCCAAGTTGATCCAGTCGGGGAGATCAGCCAGACGGTCGACAGCCAGCTGCTGTGCGACCACGATGAACGTGACGGCCAGAGCGCCGCCAATCAACCCTTCCATGGCCCCTTCGATCAGGAAAGGCGTTCGTATGAACCAGTTGCTTGCGCCAACAAGCCGCATGATCTCGATCTCCTCGCGGCGAGCATAGATCGCCATGTGGATGGTGTTGGCTATTAACGCAACGGCAGCAACGCCGAGCGCAACGGCGAGCAACCAGAACATGATCTGCAATCCGTCTCGGAGAGCGATCATCGCATCGATGGCATCGCCCGCCGATTCCACTCTCTGCACGCCCGGCGTCGACTCGAGGCGCGTCACGATGAGGTCGTAGTCCTCCGGGTCCTCCGGCTGCACCCGCAGGGACGAAGGAAGGATGTCCGGGGATTCCTGCACCACCTTGAGCATCGCCTCGTCGTTCGAGAACAGCACCAGGGCCTCTTCGTAGGCATCGGCCTTCGAGACGTAGAAGACGTCCTGCACCTGGGTCCATCCGGCGACCTCACCTTGGAGCTCGGTGGTCGCCTCGGGCGTGACGTCGTCCTGGAGGAAGGCGATCACCCGAACATCCTGTGCCCACTGCAACGTGTTGACCCTGACGACCTCACCGAACACGACCGTGCCGAACGTGAGCGTGAGCGAGATGAAGACGGCGAGGATGGCACCGAGCACGACGAGCGCGTTCCGGCCCAGGTTGTTGAAGGCCTCTTTGAACGCGTACGAGAGCTGGCTCATGTGGTTTCGGCCTCGTCGGATCTCGCCGACCCGTCGTCGCCCAACGACACCGGCTCGAGCTCGTCGGAGGGATCTTCCTGGTCCGCCTCAGCGGCAGGGGCTTCGATCGGGTCGTCGTCTTCGACGCCGGCTTCAGCAGCGGCGTGATTGGCCTCAGCATCAGCGCCGGCGTCCGGGGCGGCATCAGCTTCCAACGTGGTGTCCGGCTGCTCGACCTCGGCTGGTTCGTCCTGCGGTGTCGCCTCGACGGCCTCCATCTCGGAGGTCTCGAAGGTCGACTCGGCTGCCGAGGCCGTTGCGGGCTCGGTCTCGGTCGCAACGGATGCTTCCGTCGCGTCGGCAGGCCGTTTCGTGTCGACGACCGCCGGCACGGCGTCCGGGGCTGCTTGCTCGTAGATGCCCCTGGATTGATCTCGGGCGACTCGCCCTCGGTCGAGCTCCACGACCCTGCGCTTCATGGCATCGACGATGGCGTGGTCGTGGGTGGCCATGACCACCGTCGTTCCGGTGCGGTTGATCCGGTCGAGGATCTTCATGATGCCGACGGAGGTAGCCGGGTCGAGGTTCCCGGTCGGCTCGTCGGCGAGGAGGATGAGCGGTCGATTCACGAACGCTCGCGCAACCGCGACACGCTGCTGCTCGCCGCCGGAGAGCTGGCGTGGCAGGCGGTCTGCCTTCTCGGAGAGCCCGACGAGCTTGAGGACCTGCGGGACCTGGTTCCGGATGACGGACCGGTGCTTCCCCGTGACTTCCATGGCAAAGGCGACGTTCTCGTACACCGTCTTGGTGGGGAGCAGCTTGAAGTCCTGGAAGACGGTGCCGATCGACCGGCGCAGGTGCGGGACCTTCCAGTTGGCCATCTCGGATGCGTGCTTGCCTGCGACCCAGATGTCGCCGTTGGTCGGCTCTTCTTCCCGCATCATCAGGCGGATCAGCGTCGACTTCCCGGATCCCGACGCACCGACGAGGAAGACGAATTCGCCCTTGGCGATGCCGAGGTCGACATCCTTGACCGCGACGACCTCGCCCGGATAGACCTTCGTGACGTTTTCGAGTTTGATCATGAGTACTCGGGGGGAAAAGCCGGTGTGTCTAGCCCTGTCACCGGCGCCTCGGGAGGTTACCCCTGACGCCCGGAAACTCCCGGCAATGGCCGTTCGGACGTCGCATGCGCGACAAGCTCCCGCTGCGGCCGCCCGAACCGGCCGACCGTGCCGTCAGGCGTCCACGTGCTCAGATCGGCGCCAATGCAGGTACGAGTCGATGAGGCCGTCGACGTCGCCGTCGAGCACACCCTGGATGTTGCCGACTTCGAACTCGGTGCGGAGGTCCTTGACCATCTGATAGGGCTGCATGACGTAGCTGCGGATCTGGCGGCCCCAGCCGGCCTCGGTCTGTTCGCCCCTGATCTCGGCAACGGTCGCAGCCTGATCTTGGCGTGCCTTCTCCGCCAGTCTGGCAGCGAGGAGCTGCATCGCCCGGGCCTTGTTCTGCATCTGGGATCGCTCCGCCTGGCAGGAGACCACGATGCCCGTCGGGATGTGGGTGATCCGCACTGCGGAGTCGGTCTTGTTCACATGCTGACCCCCTGCGCCGGACGAGCGGTACGTGTCGATGCGCAGATCGTCCTGATCGATCTCGACGTCGGCGACGTCGACTTCGGGGATCACGTCGACACCCGCAAACGCGGTATGCCGACGCGCCTGGGAGTCGAACGGGCTGATGCGCACGAGGCGATGCGTTCCCCGCTCGGACTCGAACGTCCCGTAGGCGTTGTCGCCGCGGATGGTCATCGTCGCCGACTTGATGCCGGCCTCCTCGCCGGGAAGGACCTCGTCGACTTCGAAGGAGAGTGACGAACGCTCGAGATATCGCACATACATGCGCAGCAGCATCTCGGCCCAATCCTGTGCGTCCACTCCCCCGGCTCCTGCGTAGATCGACACGATGGCCGGATTGTCGTCGTAGTCGCCGAAGAACAGCGACTCACGCTCGAGCACGGAGAGCTCTTTGCCGAGGTTGGCGAGCTCGTCCTCGACCTCGGCGACCGACGCAGCGTCGCCTTCCTCGACGGCGAGCTCGAGGAGGACGTCCACGTCGTCGAGACTCGCCTCCAGATCGGATACGTACTGGATGATCTGCTCATGCCGAGCGAGCCGGCTGGTCACGGCTCGAGCGCGGTCCTGGTCATCCCACAGATCGGGTGCCGAGGCCTGTTCTCGAAGATCGACGAGTTCCCGTTCCTTGCCTTCGATGTCGAGGAACGTGCGGGCGTCCGACAGCCTGGTCTTCAGGTCGGCGACGATGGCGCGGAGTTCGACGGGTTCCACGGGCGGACGATAGCGGCGCGCTCAGGCCGGCAGCGGTTCGGCGCCCGGAGCA
>JASJCF010000108.1 GCA_030066265.1 Acidimicrobiia bacterium
CACCTTCAGGGGGGACGGCAGAGGAGCGCAGCGACGATGCAGGGGGGTCGCCGCACGACAACCCCCCTGGCTCACTCCGTTCGCCCGTCCCACCTGAAGGGGGGACTGAGATCTGGCGAGCTGA
This sequence comes from Acidimicrobiia bacterium, assembly GCA_030066265.1. Taxonomy (GTDB): domain Bacteria; phylum Actinomycetota; class Acidimicrobiia; order Spongiisociales; family UBA5794; genus SZUA-442. The sequence goes on from JASJCF010000108.1 coordinate 125, forward strand.
GCGAGCTCCTTCTCACTCTCCCCCACCTCCGGTGGGGGAGATGTCTGAGGGCCAACGGCCCGAAAGACAGAGGGGGCCAGCTGATGACGTCCGCGTGATCGACGGCAGGAGGCAGCGAGCTGCGGTCTCTTGAAGACAGCAAGCTGAAGCGAACAGAACTGCCTCTTCTGTCCCTTCGGGACATCTCCCCCACAGGGGGAGAACTGACTCGCTGCCCTGCCAGACCCCTCAGGGGGTCATGTCGATGAGTTCGGCGACTTCGATGGAGCCGTTGCTCTCGCGGACGGGGCAGCCCTTGGCCGCGGCGAGGGCGTTGTCGAGGGAGTCGGCCGTGATGATCGTGTAGCCGGTCACGTAGGTGTCGCCGGTGTCCGACACAGAACCGTCCGGGGCGACGGTCTTGCTCACGGCTGTCGGCGCTCCCCCATCGACGATGGCGTCACCCAACTCCTCGTACCAGGCGGCCCATTGCGCCATGATCGCGTTCCGCTCTTCCTGCGTGGTCGTGTCCGGCGTCGCCCCGCCGTGGTAAGCCAATAGATACTTCGCCATGTCGAAACCCTCCCGGTTTCTGCCGTCGGTGCCTCCGACGCCGTTTCCCCTACGACGAACGTACCGGACCGAAATCGACACGGTGCCCGAAGAATCTCAGCGCCGGGCGGCAGGGTCCGGGTCCGAGGACACGACCGGTGGCTCGGGACCCACCTGCGGCGATCCGGCAACGGGCTCACGTACGGCCGTCCGCCGGGTGCTCGTCGCGATGAGGCCGACGGCGAGGAAGCCGAGCAGGAACGGGATCACGATCATCGCCGGCAGCTCGGAGTCCTGATTGCCGGGCCTCGGCGACGAGAAGAGGAAGAACGTGTCGATCGCCGGCACGAGGACCGTAAACGTCGACAACGCCACCACCACGATGAGCGTCAACCGCCAGAGGTACCCGTCGGGTCGATCACCGATCATCGCGACGAGAACGCCGACGAGCAGCGGGACCGTGAACAGGTAGCCGATCGCAGGCAACGGCACACCGATGGCCAAGGCGAGGACCGCCCACACCACCAGCACACCGCCCCGATGATCAGCCGATCGCCGGCCGGACCACACAGATGCCAACACCCACGCACCGCAGGCAAGGGCCATCACCACGGCGAGGGACACGTACAGCGCCACCATGTCCATCTGCGGTGAGGCGCCCACCACGAAGGACCAACCCACGGCCACCACTGCAGCCGCAGCGAGCATCACAGCGGCAACGATCCCAGCGCCCCTGAGAACGGCCCCGACCCGTGTGTTTGCCGAGCGCACTCGACGGGTGAGGTGCCAGGTGACCAAGCCGGCCGCAACGAGGGCGAGGGCGATCCCCCAACCGGTCGCGTAACGCACGACGAATCCGGAGGGGATGGTGAAGAACACGGCGTCGTTGCCCTCCCCTGCCAAATCCGCTGTCTCGAATCCCCTGGCGATGCCCACGACCAGGGACCCGTGGTGCATCATGCCGTCCACGTTGAGCGCCCCAGGCCGGTCACGCTCGGTGTGATAGATCGACGGCTCCCGCAGGTAGGCGAAGTTGAAGCCGGGGATCCCGGCCTCGCGGAACACGTCGAAGTCGGTGGCGGCGCCGCCGATGAGGTCGGCTGCGGTCGTCATGAACGAGTACACGACCGGATCGGACACCGAACCTGCAAGACGAAAGACGAGATCGCCACTCGAGCCCTCGAGCTCCATGAGCATCGATGGTCCGGCACTGCCGATTCCCTCGAGGTTGACCGCCAGGAACACGTCGTCCGCCCACGGATGATCGAGGAACGCCGTTGCCCCGTACCGAGCGGGGGGTTCCTCACCATCGGTGAACAGCAAGATCACGTCGCTCGCCGGTGGATCCTCCGCCAACATCCGACCCACTTCGAGAAGGGCGGATACCGCAGCCGCGTTGTCGTTCGCGCCGGGCGTCGAAGGAACCGTGTCGTAGTGCGCCAGGAAGACGAGGGCATCGTCGGCCCCGTCCGTGCCCTCGATCCTGGCGAGCACGTTCGCGAGATCGAGGGTCGAACCCGACGTCCCGAAGTAGTCCGGTGCCGTCAGCGGCTGTATCTGCGGCGAGAGTCCCGCTGCCCGCAGCTGTGTGACCAGGTACGAGGCGACCGCTCGGTTCTCCGGCGTGCCCATGACGTGCGGAGCCTGCGCGATCTCGCCCACATGCGCGACGGCTCGGTCGACGTCGATGCCGGACACCTCAGCGGAATGCTCGGCCGAGGGCGCCATCACAGGCATTGCGCTGAGAACGAGGCAGACGGCGACGGCCGCGACGACACCCACCATCTGCACCCATTCGGTCGGCTGGCGGTCGCCCACGAAGGCCTCTTCCGTACTTCATCATTCTCCCACGTGCGACTTCACCCCGGCGAAGATCTGCTGCCTTTCGGGCCGTGATCAGAACTGGGGTCTGCCCCTATGGAATTCCCCTCCTCGAGCGCAGACAATGGACCCGTGAGCGAGCGCGATCCCTCCACGCCGGCCTCCGACCCAACAGGCGCGACTGGACATCGTCCCGGCGCGCTGGACAGCGGAGCCCACCCGACGGATGATGGAGGTATGGACACGGTGGTCCGGAGTCGAGCGACCGCCGTGATGATCGGCGGTCTGGTGGTGCTGCTGGTCGCCGTCGGCATCATGCTGGCGCTCAGGGAACCGACCGATGCACCGCCGGGAACGCCGGAGGCGACCGCACAGGGATACTTCCGGGCGATCGTGGACGACGATCGTCTCCGCGCCGAGACGTACCTGGCGGATTCACTCATCGACCGGTGCGACGGGACGTATCGCCCCTACGAGCACAGCGGTGACGGTCTGCGGGTCGTGATCGTCGACACGGTCGTCCGGTCAACCCGGGCCACCGTGTCCGTGTCGGTCACGGAGAGATACGACGAGGGGCCCTTCTTCACGGACTCGCACACCTTCGACGAGGTGCTGATGATGGAGTGGGCCGACGGCCAGTGGCTGATCTCACAGACACCGTGGCCCCTGTACTGCTGGGAGGAGTGATCATGTTCGGACTCGAGTTCCTCATCCTCGGCGTGGTCATCGTGCTGGTGATCCGGGCGATCAACAAGCGCCGCGCCATCACCGGCGAGAGCGCAGCCGTGGTGATGCGCCGCTTCTTCCAGTACCTCGCCATGATCGTCGCATTGGCGCTCACGGCGTTCGGTGTAGCCGGGCTGCTCGAAGCGATCTTCGTCTCGGGTGGCGCCGCAACCCGAGACACGGCCCTCATCGCACGGTCGGTGGCCTTCCTCGTCGTGGGTCTCCCGACCTTTGCGATCCTCGCCCTGCTCACGCAGAAGCAGCTCCGGACGGACCCTGGCGAGTCGCGCTCTCTGGGGTGGGCGATGTACCTCACCATCGTCACCCTGGGCGCGCTGATCGGCGTCATCGTGAGCGGCTCGTTCCTCCTCGCTGAGGCGTTGCAGGGCGATGGCCTCGCCGGCGTGGCTCTCATCCACCTGGCGGTCTGGGGTGGCGTGTGGGTGACCCACTGGCGCCTCTCCACCGGAGTGCCGGATCCCGAGCGGATGCAGCCCGCTCGGCTCCTCGGCTCACTCGCGGGACTCGGTGTCGTCCTCACGGCCGGATCGGTCACGCTCGGCATCGTCCTCCTCGAGGTGTATGACTGGTTGACCAACCTCGATGCGACCGACCTCGGCTGGGACCGCCTGGCGACGCCCTTGGCGACCCTGATCGTCGGCGCAGCGGTGTGGACCTGGTACTGGTTGATCGTCTCCCGCAAGGACGAGCAGACGACCCTGTGGACCGCCTATGTCATGCTGGCCGGCGTGCTCGTGGGTGTCCTCATGACCGTGGGCGGAACCGCGAGCGGCCTCTTCCTCGTGTTCGATTGGTTCCTGAGCGACCCTGCTGAGGGTGCAGCCACGTTCTTCGAGGGCCTGCCGGCGGCGATGGGTGTCGCCTTGGTCGGCTTGGCCACCTGGATGTACCACCGCGGGGTGCTGCGGTCCGCCGTTGCGGACCGCTCCGAGGTGCACCGAGCGTACGACTACGCGCTCGCGGGTATCGGCGTCGTGGTGACGGCGATCGGTCTGGGCACGATGGTTGCGATCGGCCTGCGGGCCGTGGGCGGCGCCGAGGAGATCACCGACACGGGCCCCACCGCCGTTGCGGCGGCGTTCACCCTGCTGATCGTCGGGATGCCGCTGTGGCTCCGTCATTGGCTGCGGGTCGAACGAGAGCTGCGGACGGACCCGGAGGCATACACACCGTCGATCAGTCGGCGGATCTACCTCCCCACCATTGCGGGTCTCGGTGCCTTGACAGCGATGATCGGGCTCGTCGTCACGGTGTACGCCTTGGTCCAGAACCTGCTGGACGGCTCGACGGCGGGTGAGGTCGTCCATGAGATCGCCATCCCCTTCGCCGTCGCCGTTGCGGGTGGCGCCGTCGCCGGCTACCACGGCTGGATCCTGTGGTTGGATCGAGAAGCCCTTGCGGCCTTCGCTCCGCAACCTCGGCTACGAGACGTGATCCTCGTGTCCGAGGATGGGGCCACGCTTGCGGCGGCCATGTCCGATGCCCATCTGCGAGTGCAGCGCCTCCACGCTGCCGCACCAATGACGGTGGCACCGTCGATCGACGAGGTCATGGACGCTCTGAGCTCGGAGACCCATGAACGAGTGCTGGTCGTGGCGTCCGGGGACCACTACGAGATCGTCCCGATCGATTGAGCACCGACGACGTGGCCGAACCGGGAGCTTCGACGGGCGAGCGATCCGGAGCACTTCCCGATGCGCGGTCGTGGCCGCTGTCGGATTGGGATGCCATGTGGAAGCCGTCCATGTGGCGGCGACACCCTCCGGCACCGCACAGTGCGCACCTGGTCCAGATCGGGGCGATCCTGCTCTTGGCTGCCTACGCCAACGTGATCGTCAACGAGGTGCTCTCCCCTCCGTGGTACGTGCCCTTCAACCTCGGCGTACTCGCATTCGCCGTCCTCTTGGCCCGCACCGTCGGGACCACGTGGACGTCGATGGGCATGCGCCCGGATCGTGTTCGGCGGGGGCTCCTCGTGGGCGGGGCAATCGCCGTGGCGATTCTCGCTGGCTACGCCGTACTCGTGGCCATGCCCGACACCCGGACAGCCTTCGAGGACGAACGCATCGTCGAGGGATCGATCGCGCTGTCGCTCTACCACGCGCTCTTCCGCATCCCACTGGGCACTGCGCTCTACGAAGAAGTCCTCTTCCGCGGGGTCCTGTTCGGGATGCTCGCGAGGCGGTTCACGCCCCTCGCCGCTGCGGTGTGGTCGTCGCTCGCCTTCGGCATCTGGCATGTCCTCCCGTCCCTCGACGCCATCCAGGCCAACCCGCTCGGCGAGGCGGTGGGCAGCGGCTTCGGCGTCGTGGGTGCCGTGGTGGGAACCTTCATCGCCGGCATGGTGTTCGTGTGGATCCGGCTCTTCGGTCAGAGCGTCGTCGCAGCGATCCTCGTGCACATCGCCACGAACAGCGTGGCGATCCTGGCGGCCACCCTCGTCGTCCACGTCGCTTGAGAGCAGTGGAGCGACGAGGTCCTCGCCTTCGCGTCAGAGATGCTCCCTGCACCGAGGAGTCACGATGCCGGCCGTGATGCTCCCGACACCCGCACCGACGAGCGAACCCACGACAGCGTCGCCCGGATAGTGCACGCCCGTGTGCACACGGGAGTAGGCGACCGCACCTGCCAAGAAGCGCAGCGGCAGGGCGAGAACCGGGTAGGAGACCCCGACCGCGTTGGCGAACGCAAACCCGGATGCGGAATGGCCGGAGGGGAAGGACGTCGAGTCGGGCATGCGGACATACCGCTCGACCGGAACCTCCTCGCCGGCGCGATCCGGCCGCGCTCTCGGGTAGAGCCGCTTCATGCCTTGATTGACGATGGCAGAGCTCGCCCCGATCGCAATGATGCCGGTCAACGCCGCGCAGCGCCCCTTCTGGCCTCCGGTCACGGCGAGCACACCGGCGATGCCGAACCACAACTTCGAGAAGTTGGCCGCGTTGGAGAGCCGCCGGATGGGCTCGTCGATCGTCGGGGTGGGAGTGTCGGCGACCGCGGCATAGATCGCGCGGTCGAGCCGGCCGACCTCTCGCAACGCTTCGAGCGTTCGCTCCGAGACATTCTGGGCGGAATCCTGGAGCCGGGTTGCCAGGACTTCGGCCGCAGACTCGAGCGGCCGAGCATCCGATTCGTCGGTCACTCCTCGTTCTCCAGTGCGAACGCCCCACCGATGTGTGCTACGTCCAGGAGCTGGGCGGCCACCTGTTCGCTGGGTGACAGGTAGCCCGGCTGCGTGCCCTTCGGCACCAGGACACGCAATGCCTGTGGCTGGACGGTCATCTCCAGCGGCGCAGGGAACTTCAGCGCTTCACCGTCCACACCGACAGCGATGAGATCATCGTCGGCCTCCATGATGAAGACAGGTGCCTGCCACTCGTGGTAGCCGGCCAGATCGGCGATGGTGATCGTGCTCACCGTGTCGGGGTCGGGAAGCGACGTGGCGGCGGCAATGCCGAGCACGCCCTCGTCGAGCCGTTGCCGTCTGCCGAAGTCTGGCGGACCCGACAGGACGTACGGATTGTTCGACACGAGCACCAGGGGCGTCCGGGCGTATTCCTGGCCGTCGGGACCGGAGTATCGCAATCCTGGGCGCATGTCCGGATCCGCTGCGCCTTCGGTGAAGACCTCGGCGATGGTCTTCACCTTCTCGCCTCGATACCCCTCCTTGTGCACGGCCTCGGCGTAGATGCCGAAGCTGACATTGTTGAGGAACACCCGGTCCCCGACCGTCCCATGGTCGATCACGAGCTCCTCCCCGTCGCTGATGGCGTCGAGCGCCGCTAGCGGGTCCTCCCGGTCGAGTCCGAGGTCGAGGGCGAAGTGATTGCGGGTACCCACGGGCACGCAGAAGAACGGAACATCCCGCTCGACCGCTACGCCGGCGACGAGCCCGAGCGACCCGTCGCCGCCGGCCATGCCGATCGCATCGGCACCGTCATCGATGGCGCCGTGGGCGAGCTGGACGAGATCGTCGCCGCGTTCGAGCATGATCGTTCGAATCCCCATCGCCCGGGCGTGGTCCTCGAGTCCGTATTGCTCCGCCTTGCCGTCCCCGCTCCATCGGTTGATGATCAACGCCGGAGACTCGACGGCGGCTTGACGTCGGACGTAGGGCAGGAGGTACCGGAACACGGCGGCGAACCGCCTCCGCCACATCAACGTGAGGACGAAGAACACGACGACGATCAGGAGACCGCCGATCAATCGCTTCCGCTTGCTCATGTGTTCCTCCCGTGTCGAACCTGCTCGCCCCACTCAAGCCCGCGGTCTGGCAAATGACAACCCGAGGTGGGAGATCCTGGACTCTGCGGGCACGATCGAGCGTCCATAGGATGGGGCGATCCACCAGGAGGATCGACATGCCAGAGGACTACTTTGGAGAGGGGATCGCCGACCGATACGACGACGGTGCCGCCGAGATGTCGACGCCAGAAGTCGTTGGCCCGGTGGTCGATTTCCTCGCCGACCTCGCTGGCGACGGACCTGCGCTCGAATTCGGGATCGGGACGGGAAGGATCGCACTCCCCCTGCAGGAGCTGGAGGTCCAGGTCGACGGCATCGACCTGTCGGCAGCGATGCTGCGGGAGCTTCGCGCCAAACCCGGTGCCGAGACGATCAACGCCGTGGTGGGCGACATTGCAACGACGAGGCTGGACGGGACCTACACACTGGTGTTCCTCGTGTTCAACACGATCAACAACCTCACGACGCAGGATGCGCAGGTCGCATGCTTCCAGAATGCGGCTGATCACCTGGAGGCCGGCGGCTACTTCGTCGTCGAGGTGGGGGTCCCGAAGCTACGGAACATGCCGCCTGGCCAGAACCTGCACACCTTCCACCTCAGCGACGATCGGTGGGGCATCGACGAGTACCGGTTCGCCACCCAG